>JAKFCI010000024.1:0-11636 GCA_036676725.1 Chitinophagaceae bacterium | reverse complement strand
GTATTGGTAAGCGGTAATGTTTATAATAAAAAAACCAATCAGCCACTTAGTGCTTCACTTATATATGAAACTTTACCCGACGGGCTGGAAGCGGGCAATGGCGTATCAAATCCTTTAGATGGTTCATTTAAAATGGTATTACCGTATGATAAAAATTATACAATAAGAGCTACAGCTGATAAGTTTTTTGCACAGTCAGAAAATTTGAACCTTGACTCCTTAATTAAAGCCGGTTATAAAGAAATCCATAAAGACCTCTTCCTGGTACCAATTGAAATTGGGCAGGTTGTGCGGTTAAATAATGTGTTTTTTGATTTTGATAAATGGGACCTGCGCCCCGAATCTTTTATGGAGTTAAACAGGGTTGTAACGTTGCTTAAGGATAATCCTGCTATAGAAATTGAGATGAGTGCGCATACAGATAGTTTTGGTTCCGATGAATACAATGTAGTACTAAGTCAAAACCGTGCACGTTCGGTTATGGAATACATTTTAGCAAAAGGTATAGCTCCTAATCGCATCATCTCGCAGGGTTATGGAGAAACGAAACCGGTTGCGGATAACGATACACCGGAAAACCGCCAGCTTAACCGCAGGGTGGAATTTAAAATATTAAAGAACTAGTAAAGTAATGCACGAACGCAACGCAAGTTTGTTGTTGCGTTCGTGCATTAATCCAAATAAAAAATCTATATGACTTGCATTTCTAACAATTTGCTTTTATCTTAATTCCAGATTTATCCAATTCTTTAAAAAACAAATAATGAAATCCAATTTTAAAAAGGTAATGGTCTTAAATAAGACGTATTTTTTTCGTGCATTTTTCCTTTCCATTCTTTTCATCGCATTTGTAATTGCCGCGTTGTATATTTTAATCAATAGCCCCGCCTAATTACCTGACCTTATTTAAGTTCCAGGATCTAAACGCCACCGGCATTACATACCCATTTTTATAAGCTTCTGCAGTTTGCCATGTGTAGATAAAACGATTTCTGCAAATACTTTTTCTTGAAAGAGATCTTGGCTAAATAGGAACAGTCACACCTTTCTGCGTTATAATACTTATTTAAACCTCCTTTCCTACCCTTAAGTATAACACCCATTACTTATTGCATTAGACACAAAACATTTTCGCTAAAACTCATTTCTTTTCAAAAATCATTGCCAGGCAAATCATAATTAGCCAAAGGCTGAAGATGATGTTTTAATTTTATGTAAATGATATTGCCTGAAAATAAAAATTGAGGAATGGAATACGTAGATTATTATAAAATACTGGAGCTTAATAAAAACGCATCGGAGGAGGATATAAAAAAAGCGTATCGCAAATTAGCACGCAAGTATCATCCCGACCTTAATCCAAAAGATAAAGAAGCCACAAAAAAATTTCAACAAATAAACGAAGCCAATGAAGTATTAAGCGATCCTGAGAAACGAAAAAAGTACGACAAATATGGAAAAGATTGGCAGCATTCTGAGCAATTTGAACAGGCAAGGCAGCAACAAAGACATGCTGGACAAAACCGGGGACAACAGTTTGCAGGCGGTTTTGATGAAGATAGTTTTTCTGATTTCTTTGCATCGATGTTCGGAGGTGGCGGTGGCGGAGGTGGCGGAAAAAGGCAAACCAAGTACCGGGGTCAAGATTATGATGCATCGCTAACATTAAGCCTTACAGATGCGTACACAACGCACCAACAAACCATTACCGTTAATGGAAAAAATATTCGCATAACCATTCCGGCCGGTATTGAAAATGGACAAAAAATAAAATTAAAAGGTCATGGCGGCAGCGGATTAAATGGAGGGCCTAACGGTGACCTGTATATTACTTTCAACATTACAGATCATCCTCTTTACAAACGACTGGGCGATGATATTCACATGACCGCGGATATTGATCTTTATACCGCAGTCCTTGGTGGCGAAACCATCATCAATACCTTAAGCGGAAAATTAAAATTAAAAGTGGCGCCTGAAACGCAGAATGGCACTAAAATAAGATTGAAAGGAAAAGGGTTCCCTGTTTATAAACAGGAAGACCAGTTTGGAGACCTTTATATTACCTACCGTGTAAAACTGCCTACAAATCTCACTGAAAAAGAAAAAGAATTGTTTACCCAATTATCTAAACTAAAATGAGTTTTATGTTACAGAACCTCATTCCGGCAAACGATTTTTGTACACATCACCAGGTAGAAGTTTCCTTTCTTTATTCTTTAAAAGAATACGGCCTGCTTCAGCTTTATACAGAAAAAGAAAATGTTTTTGTTGATGAAGAAGAACTTCAAAAACTTGAACAGTTAATGCACCTTCATTACGATTTAAACATTAACCTGGAAGGGATCGATGCCATAAATAACCTGCTGGCCAAACTAGATGCCGCACAAAATGAATTGATGATGCTGAAGAACAGGCTCCGTTTTTTCGAAAAAGGACAATTATAAAATGCTTTAAAAATGGATCCCGAACTACTTGCAGCACAACTTAAAAAGCCTGATGGTGCACTTGGCAAACAAGTAGGCGAAATGATGAACAAAGGCAATGAACTGATTAATCAATGGGCAATAAAGGAAATGGACTTACAACCCAACGATTCTGTTTTAGAAATTGGTATGGGCAATGGTTTTTTTGTGAAAGATATTTTTACCACACATCCAACAATTCGTTACGCAGGAATAGATTATTCGGAAGTAATGGTAGCTGAAGCAATTAAATTAAACCAGCAATTTATTAATGGTTTGCAGGCAACTTTTATTCAAGGCAATGCAGAAAAATTGCCCTACCCCGATCAAACCTTTTCGAAAGTGTTTACTGTGAACACCATCTATTTCTGGAAGGATGCAGCCAAAGAATTATCTGAAATAAAAAGAGTGCTACAAAAAGATGGTATGCTTGTAATTGCCATAAGAAGTAAAAATGCCATGCAGCAAATGTCTTTCACACAATTTGGTTTTTCAAAGTTTAACAAGGAAGATTTGACCGACTTGCTACAAGCCAATGGATTTTCTGTTGTCAATATAAGGCAAGAGAAAGAGCCGCCTTACGAATTTAATGGCGTTCCCATGCAATTGGAAAATATCGTCATCTCCTGTAAATGTTGATGATGTTATTTGTCTAAAGGTATTCGGCATCATAGTTGAAACCTTAGAATCAAAAGATTATATATGTACCAGGAAGTAATTAGCACGCAAGATGAGGCGATTAGCCATTTATTTTTTCATTGTTGTTATAAAGACGGTGTATTTACCAAAGACGAAATCAATAATATTTCATCGAAAATTGTTGGCACTGGCATTAATGCGGAATTAAACTTTACCGAGGAAATAAAGAAATATAAAAGCTACCGGGCAGAAATTACCAATGACGCCCAATACCTTGCATTTCTTGTAAACTTGATCAGGCCCACAAATGAACTGGCATTGTTTTCATATTGTGTAGAACTTTTACTTAGCGATTCTTCCATAGAAACTTCTGAACAAAACCTGATCGAACACCTTGCAGATGCACTTGTATTGGATGAAAATGAAAAGAAAAGTGTTCAAAAATTAATGGTGCAAAGAAAAATAGTTGAAACACAAAAAATCATTTAATCCCCTTTTCACTGCCCAATAATATTGCTGCTTCCTATTTACTTAAAAAACTTTATTCGAATAATGTTTTGTCCTTTTAAAATTGATTACCTTATTAGTACTAAAATCACAATTAATTAAAGAATGGATTTACAAGATGTGATCATTATCGGTGGTGGGCCAGCAGGATTAAATGCAGCAGTCGTTTTGGGCAGGTGTCGTAGAAAAGTTTTATTATTCGATACTGGCACATACCGTAATCGCTGGTCTCATGGTATGCATAATTATCTTACCCGCGATGATATTGAACCCATAGATTTTATAAATCTCAGTAAGGAAGAATTAAAAAAATATGGCGTACAGGTAATTGATAAAAAAGTCATTCATTCTCGTATAAATGATGATGGCATTTTCATTTCAAAAGATGAAGAAGGCAATGTGCATTATTCAAAAAAACTTTTGGTAGCAACAGGCTTAAAAGATAAAGTGCCTGAAGTGAAGGGCATGATGGAAATGTATGGAAAATCTGTTCACCATTGCCCGTATTGCGATGGTTGGGAAGCAAGGGACAAAAAATTAGGCGTGTATGCCCGGGACAAAGAGGGCTGGGAATTAGCACTGAATTTAAAAGCCTGGAGCAGCCAGGTAACTTTATATACAGATGGAAAAAATAAAGTCAAACCTTTTCAAAAAAAGGAACTGGATGCGAATAATATACCAGTAATAACATTAGCAATTGAAAGGTTAGAAGGAACCGAAGGCCAGCTTGAAAAAATAATTTTTACAAACGGCGAAGAACTGCCTTGCGATACGCTGTTTTTCGTGAATGGATTTGATCAACAGTGCGACCTTGTAGAAACTTTTGGTTGCGAGGTAAATAAAAAAGGTGTTGTTGTCACCAATCGTTTTCAGCAAACCAATACTCCGGGGTTGTACGTAGCCGGAGATGCATCACGAGATATGCATTTCGTTGTTGTAGCAGCAGCAGAAGGAGCTAAAGCCGGCGTTATGATCAATAAAGAATTACAAAAAGAACTTACCAACAGGAAATAGTTCATTTCCAAATCTATATTTTTCTCAATTGCACAGTATAATTTACAATATTTATTTCCACTTATACTTTGCTTTAACCACTGATGTAGATTCAAATATTGTTTAACAACATCACTGTAACAAAAGGTTTAGGGTCAGCGTAATTTGGCTATGCTGAAACCAACCAAAATGTCAAAATTTCTTTTTCTTATTGTAGCAATATTCTTACAAAATATTGCTATTGCCCAAACAACAACCTCGCAGCAAATGGCTGCAACCCGAACAAGTTTACCAATTAAAATAGATGGAGAAATAACGGACGAGGCCTGGAAAACGGCATCTAAAGCCACCAACTTTATTGAACAACGGCCAACTTTTGGTTCACCTGAAAACGAAAAAACAAAAACAGAATTTTATTTATTGTACGATGACAATGCGATTTATATTGGTGGATTTTGCCATGAACAAAGCAGGGATAGCATAGCCACCGAACTTGTTGGACGTGATAACATTGGTGTAAACGACTTTATTGGGGTTGTGTTTGATGCTTACCAGGACAAAATAAATGGATTAGGATTTTTTGTCACTCCGTTAGGCGAACAATTCGATATAAAATATTCTTTAGGCAATGAAGATGGCGATTGGAGTACTGTTTATAAGACAGGCACAAAAATCACTTCTGCCGGCTGGACATTTGAAATGATGATACCTTATTCTGCTTTGCGATTTAGTAAAGCACAAGTTCAAAACTGGGGTATGAACATCATTAGACGAAGGGCAAAAAGCGGAAAGCAATATTCCTGGAACCCAATAAATCCGCAGCAATTTGGTTTTATGAACCAGGCCGGAACCTTAACCAACATCCAGGATATTAAGTCGCCAATACGTCTTTCCTTTTCTCCATATATAGCTAGTTATGTAAATAAAAACCCTGGCGAAAAAAACTGGAATACTTCTATCAATGGAGGAATGGATGTAAAGTATGGCTTGAGCAAAGGTTTTACTTTGGACATGACACTGATCCCCGATTTTGGGCAGGTACAAAGTGATAACCAGGTTTTAAACCTTACCCCTTTTGAAATAAAATTCTCTGAGAATCGTCCATTTTTTACGGAAGGAACAGAACTGTTTAATAAAGGAAACTTTTTTTATAGTCGCCGTATTGGTGGAAGACCGTTGCATCATTCTGCACCCTATAATATTCCAAATGCAACAGTCATTAAAAACCCAGGCGAAACAAAATTATTAAACGCAACAAAAATTAGTGGCAGAACTTCTAAAGGATTGGGTATTGGTTTCTTCAATGCTATTGCCAAAGCACAACACGCAATAATTGAAGATGATACCAAAACGCAATTTGAAATACAAACAAGCCCATTGACCAATTACAATATTTTGGTGCTCGACCAAACAATGAAACACAATTCAAGTGTTACCCTGGTTAATACAAATGTTATGCGCAATGGCAGCGAATACGATGCAAATGTTTCTGCCGCTATGTGGGATTTTTATGATAAAAAAGTAGACTGGAACTTCTGGGGAAAATTTGCGCATAGCCGCATCATTGGCCTGGAAGCGCCGGGAAAAACAAATTCAGGAAATCACTATACGCTCAACTTCGGAAAATTTAAAGGGCGCTTTAATTTTGAAGTACATCAATTTTTAGCAGATAAAAATTACAACCAACGCGACCTCGGCTTCTTTACAAATAACAATTACATAGACCATGGTTTTTGGGCAGGATATAAATGGGTGAAACCAAAAGGCATTTACAATAATATCTACCTCAACTTAAATGGTACTTATTCTCAATTGCTCAGCCCGCGCAGGTACCAACGCATGCATTTGGGCGGAAATATAAATGGTCAATTAAAAAATCTTTGGGGTTATGGATTAACTTTCGATGTTCGTCCGGAACAACAGGACTTTTATGAACCACGCATTTGGGGTAAAATGGTAGAATTACCTTCCTCGTGGATGAAAGGAATTTGGTTTAGTACCAACCGTGCAAAAAAATATTCAGCCGGCCTTGATTTATACCATAGAAAATTTGGTAAATATGATGCAGATGCTGTTGAACTACGGGTTAGCAACAACTACCGTTTCAGTGATAAACTAAGCGCAGGCATTTCCAACATTTTAGAATTTGGTAATGGTAACCTTGGCTTTGCTTTAATTGAAGGAGATCATATATTTTTTGGCCTACGCGATAGAAATACCGCGGAAAATATATTTAATGTAAAGTACAGTTTCTCAAATAAAATGGGCTTAACCTTTAGAGCCAGGCATTATTGGAGCAAAGTACATTACAAACAATTTTTTATTCTGCAGGATGATGGAAAAGTTACAAGTAATGGTGCGCCTTCTGAAAATCCCGACATCAATTTAAACCTGTTTAATATAGATATGAATTATGCGTGGGAGTTTGCGCCAGGAAGTTTTATAAATGTAGCTTATAAAAGTGCAGGCGAAAAATTCGACAAGTTTGTGAATGATCAATACTACAATAACCTTAAGAACACATTAAAGGATGAGCTACAAAATAATTTCTCCGTAAAAGTTATTTATTTCCTTGATTATTTATCACTAAAAAAGAAAAGAAAAACTTCTTAGCAATTTTATTGCTTATTACTACCTTGTTTTTATGTTACAGGCAGTACTAGTTAGCAAGCAGGAGGAGTTGGTTCAGATTTATGAATTGAACAAAAAAAACTTAAGGCAAAATTTACCGGAAGAAGAAAAAGAAAAGGAAGGTTTTGTAAGTTGGTTGTATTCGTTGGAATTATTGCAAAAGATGCATGATTTAGCGCCCAGCGTAATTGTAAAAGATGATGCACAAGTAGTTGGTTATGCTTTAACTACCGCAAAAGAATCATCGGCTTTCCACAACGATTTACAAGTTATGATGACGCACCTGCAAACCTTGGAATATAAAGACAAATCCCTTACGGCACACAATGCCTATTTTATGGGCCAAATTTGCATTGCCAAAGAATTTCGGGGCAAAGGCTTGTTTGATCTTCTTTATAAAAAACACAAAGAAGTATACAGCCAAAGATTTGATATTTTAATTACAGAAATTTCAACATCAAATGTACGTTCGCAAAAAGCCCATGAAAAAGTTGGATTTAAAACAATCCATACCTACAAAGATGCAATGGACGAATGGAATGTAGTTGTGTGGGATTGGAAGGAATAATAAAGAGCACTATTTGGTAATTAAATTTTTCGATTCATTAATAAGGCAACTGGCAAGGTTCATCAGCATTTCCTGTTCGCCTTCATTTAATGTAATCTCCGTAACATCTTTACCGTTACCGGTTAATTTAATGGACATGGTTTTTTTGCCGGCAATGTTTTTTAAATTGGTTGGTGTAGTAGTTACGTTTCTAAAACTGATGGTAAACAAACCTTCGCAGTTCATGGAACTGCTGTTTTTAAAATTTCCTTTCAGGCGCCCGCCTTCGTAAGTTAATAAGGCAGCCGATGTATGATCGAAACATTTACCTTCTTTACCGCCATTTACAGAAAAAATAAATTCGATATCTGATTTGGTAGCATCAATAGACAAGGCAACCTGGTTCATGCCGGAGCCAAGCGTTACAAAACCTGTTGTAAGCCTTGTTTCTTTTGAATAAGGATCAACCTGTGATTTGATTTTGCAATCCTGTGCAATGGTAAAAAGAGGCAGGATCAAAAAAAGGATAAAAAAGTATTTCATGTAAAGATTATGAGTTTAAAAATACTCTTTGTAAAATTTAAGATTGCATGAGGGATTGTTAAATATGGCGAAGAATTACACATCTTTAAAAAACTAATTGGCAAACCCTTTACTTTGCGCAGCCACAAACTAAACAAGCCCCCTAAAAGCAAATGATCAGATTAGAATATTTCGAAAAGTCAGACTTTGACCAGCTTATTGACTGGATCGGCGATGAGCATTTATTAACCAATTGGGCGGGTTCTCTTTTTCGTTTTCCATTAAACGAAAGAAGTCTTGACTGGTACATCGAAAATTCCAACGACCTCGAAAAATCTGATGTACTGATCTACAAAGTAATTGAAACCACTTCCAATACCATTGTCGGACACATATCTCTTGGCTCCATAAACAGAAGTGAAGGTTCTGCACGCATTACGAGGGTTTTGGTAGGAAATACTACACTGCGAGGACGCGGCATTTGCCAGGGCATGATGAAAGCGATTTTAAAAATTGGTTTTGAAGAAATGGGTTTACACCGCATTAGTTTAGGTGTGTACGATTTTAATGTTGCTGCTTTGAAGTGCTATGAAAAAGTTGGTTTTGTGAGGGATGGATTAATGAGAGATGTAAAAAAATTTAATGGCGGTTATTGGAGTTTGGTGGAGATGAGCATGCTGGAAGATGAATGGCATAAATCTCAAAACTTAGTTTAGATAAGTCCGTTGTATTCCCATAGGCCTAAGGTTCCTTTTGTAGGAAGAAAAAAATCTAATTTTCTTGGTTCTTCAAATTTCCATGCATAACGGTTGGGTGCGTAATCATCAAATGCAAACTCCTGTTGCCAGTTGGTTGGGGAAAACATTTCAAGATTCTGTACAAGCCAGGCAGTTTTATAAATTTGGGTAAGCTTTACTTCGGCGATCAATGAACCGTATGGAAGTTGGTCCATGTCGGTAATATATTTTTTAAAATATTCCGACTGCTCAAAAAAAAGCTTTGCTCTGCCAGATGGTTTTTTTGCACTTGCATGGATAAGCAAAGGACCACGGTAAGCAGTTTGCCAGCTACGGCATTCAAACTGCTTTGCACCAAGCATAACAAGTGTAGCCCATGGTTGAAGCAAGCTTAAAACCTTCATAGCTTTTTTGCAAATGTTCAATAGCGAATGACTTGCTGAACGGAGCGTCGCAAGCAATGCAAAATAGTAGCAACCTGCTGGTAAACAAATTACTTAAACAACCAATAAAATTTAGTTTGTTTCTACGTTTTCCGCTACCGGCTCGTTTGTAACTTCCGGGTTTGGTATACGCTTCATAGCCAACTGGAATTTGGTATTCATGTTCACGTGGTAATCGTGATTCATAAATAATTCTTTAATAACCGGATCGCCAAGCAAAACCTGGGCAAGATTTGATGCCAGAGGGGAAGAAATGATCACATTATCTACGCGGCCTTTGCTGAATACAATGTTGAATTTATAACCTGATTTACGTGCAATACCAGCTCTTTCAAAATCAGAAAGATTAAGGTCAAGCGATTGGTCGGCATGAACTGATTTCTTAAGTAAGATCCTGATAATAGGCAGGTATTTATTCCAAACATTTGTATACATAACGAACGATATTTATTAAAAGCATTGGTCAAATTGACCCGAAAAAAAATACTGGTAGAATAGCAAAGGTGCGATTAAACCGCGTAATTACGAATTAATGTTAAGTGAAACTGTGCTTTAACCCTATATTCTACATTTATTACCTGTAAAATAAGTGTTTTCCAATAGGTAATGGATTTTGTAAATTTTATATTTGTATCCTGAAATACATATTATTTCAAAACTGACAGAGTATTTGCATATTTGCAACTTTATTACAACTATGAAACACCTTTTTTCCCTGCTATTTCTTTTAAGTATTATCTCTTGCACCACCACCCCAACCGAAAAAACAGCTTCAGATAAACCGGCCAAAACAACCAAAGATTCGGCGGTTGCAATTGCACCACGCGAAAAAGCGGATGCCTCAACCATTTTGGCTAAAAAGCAAGTTCCGGTACTTTGTTACCATGATATTCGCTCTTTGCGAGCCAACGAAGGCAAACATTTATTAGAATACATTGTACCTGAGCAAAATTTTAAAGCTCAAATGAAAATGCTGGCGGATAGCGGTTACCATACCATCAGTCCTAACCAGTATTACGATTACCTGCTTACTGGTGCGCCCCTGCCAGCTAAACCCATCATGATCACTTTTGATGATACCGACCTTGAACAATATACAGTAGGCGCAGTGGAAATGGAGAAATATGGTTTTAAAGGCGTGTTTTTCATTATGACCATTTCAATTGGCCGTCCCCGTTATATGAGCAAGGAACAAATAAAAGATCTTGCTGATAAAGGCCATACCATTGCCGCACATACATGGGACCACCACCGCGTAGACAGATATAAATACGAAAATACCATTGAAGAAAGAGGCGTAAAAAAAGTAGTGAACGATTGGGACCAGCAGGCATTAAAAACCAAACTGAAGCTGGAAGAAATTACCGGCAAACCGGTTGAACACTTTGCCTATCCTTTTGGAATATGGGACAAAAAAGCATTTCCTGAATTAGAAAAACGTGGATACAAATCTGCTTACCAGTTATCCGATAAAAGAGATTCGCTTGCTCCACTTTATACTTTGCGTCGCATGATTGTACCCGGCACCTGGGATGTAGCAAAAATGGACAAATGGATGAAGATCAATTTTAAATAAAGCAATTTACAGGTCCTCAAAACCATACTTTGCCGAACTCCAGAATTCATCAAGCGCAATCATTCTTTGTTTATAAAAAGTGATCAGCTTTGGCCAGTCATCTTTTTTAAAAATGTTAACCTCGTCGAGTGATGTAAATATCCTGGATATTGTTTTGCCAAATTCATTCGTGGTATGTAATTGCCAGGTCCACTCCTCGCCCATACTATTTTGAAAAAGCTTTTTCAGTTGAACAAAATGACCGAAATATAATTGCTGCATTTCATTGTCGGGATGTGTTATTTCGATGCCTATTTGTGCCCTTTCATTATCAGCATCCATTTTAAAAAACACATGTTTAATTCCCGTTTTGTAATTGATCCAGTTTGTTTTTTCGCCTTCTGCAGATAAAACGGGCGACATATACTGCCCGAAAGCCGTCCAAAATGCCTGTTTTAGTTCCGAAGCCTGTTGCTTAGTGTACATGGCGTAAAAGTAATAGTTAAGTCATTTATTTGCTTAAAGCGGGATTTATTGAAAAATCACAACATGTTGAGGTCGCCCTTCCCCAAAAAACAAGTTGTTAAAACCCTTTTT
>JAKFCI010000023.1:0-18803 GCA_036676725.1 Chitinophagaceae bacterium | reverse complement strand
TTCCCATTGGTGTTTGGTGTTGAAGATGCTTTGAACAATCCATTTAAATTAAACCAGAATGCATTAACTACAATGGTTGATAACATTCTAAACGGATCTGCATCTGTTAATTACAATGGCAACAATTTTAATTTTAGTGCGCAATCATCCTACCAATCTAACTATCGTTTTTATAAAACACCCATTGATGCAGACTTTTCTCCATTAGATGCCCTGACAATCAATAATAATTATGGCAAGGATTGGAATAATGTAAAGGTGTTCACACAGGAAGTAAAGTTTTCTTCACCGGCTTCGGTTACTGGTCCGCTTAAATGGACTGCAGGAAGTTATTATTTTCATCAAAACAGCCCGGTTAAGCAAGCAACAGTTTTTGGTGAAGATGCAGAGATGTTAGGTGCGCCGGAAAAAAACTTCTCACTAATTAATACAACCACTGCAAAAAGTTCGGGTATTGCTTTTTACGGTCAGGCAACTTATTCGATCAATGATAAAATTGATTTAACTGCTGGTTTAAGATATGATCACGAGCAAAAGGAACAATCTATATTAGGGCAATATCAAAAAGATCCCGATCCAAACCCAATTTTTGATTACCGTAGCGACACTTCTGCAAAAGCAAACTTTAGTGCCTTCTCTCCTAAATTAAATATTGCTTATCATTTAACGCCAAATAATACAGCGTTTATCGGCTATAGCAAAGGCTTTAGGGCAGGTGGCTTAACCCCGCTTTCGCAGGATCCGTCTCAACCTGCGTTGTTTAAGTTTAAGCCAGAATTTAGTTCTAATGTGGAAGCAGGTTTAAAAAATACTTTCTTCGATAAAAAATTGGTATTGAATGCTACCGTTTTTTTTACCAAGGTTTACGATGTGCAAGTACCAACCCTGGTTTTACCTGACGCAGTAACCATCATCAGAAATACCGGTGAACTTTCCAGTAAAGGTGCAGAATTGGAAGTAAGTGCATTGATTGTAAAAGGACTGGAATTGAATTATAATTTTGGTTATACAAATGCGAAGTATAAAAATTTAAAAGTTGCTCAAAATAGTACTGAAGTTAATTTGGAAGGCAAAAGACAATTATTTACACCAGATGTAACTTCTTTACTTGCGCTACAATACAATGTAGTTATCGGCAATAATGTAAATCTATTTGTAAGAGGCGAATCGAAATATTTAGGAAAACAATATTTTGATCTAAACAACACAATTGCACAAGATGGTTATATGTTATTTAATACAAGGGCTGGTGTAGCTGTAAAAAATGTAACTGTTTCACTTTGGGGCAGAAATTTAACCGACAAAAAACATATTCAATATGGATATGATTTTGGTGCCGTTCATTTGGGTAATCCCAGGACGTACGGGGCAACCGTCAACTTTAAAATGTAATAGCACGCATAATGCTTTTTAAAATAGCAATTGGCATATGGTGAACCAAATTCATCATATGCCTTTTTTTGTGGAATATGTTGATTGAAGTAAGGGCAAGAAAAAACCGGATCAAAAGAAATAATTTCTCTCGATCCGGTTAGTTGACCCATAAGGATTCGAACCTTAAATGACTGGACCAAAACCAGTAGTGTTACCATTACACCATGGGTCAAACTTTCTCCTGCTTTTGGCAGGGTTCCTTATAAAGGAGTGCAAAAATAGGACTTGAACAAAAATGTTCCAAATTCTATTTTAAAATGTGTGGCTAAATAGCGTTTTATTTTTCCAAATTTTCTATTTAAGGGATAAAATTTACCGTTGCCGCCTTTCTTATTTCTTCTTCTTTTTCTTTTAAAGATTTGATTTTGTTTAAAGTTCCTACAACAGAATCGCACATTACTGTAATTAATGCCCCTTCTTTACAATTTTGATAAGAATATAAAAGCGCTTCCGTTTCATCTGCAATAATATTAACAGGTAGTGTGGCATTGACTGAGCGAACACCTTCTTCTAAAAGTCCCATAATTTCATTGGCAGAGCGTCCACGCAAATTTTTATCACATCGAATAATGATGGAGTCAAAATATTTTGCGGAGATAATGCCTAGTTCTTTAATGTCCTCATCACGCCGGTCGCCGGTGCCGGTAATAACGCCAATCTTTTGCGGGTAATCCAGTTGTTCAATAAAATCGCATAGCAATTGTAAGCCATGTGGGTTGTGTGCAAAATCAACCAGGTAAGTACACTTTTTTAATTGAAAAAAATTTAGCCTTCCTGGTGTTTGAGAAGATGATGGAATGAATGATTGCAATGCCTGCCGAATATCCTCAATCGTAATATCTTTAAAAAGATAAGTAGCCATAACCGATGGTAATACGTTGGCAATATTGTGTTTGGCTTTGCCACCGTAAGTTACCGGGATGTCTTTTACCGGCATCACTCTTACTTTCCAGTTGCCCTTCATTATGGTAACATTTCCACTTTCGTAAATGCATGCAAGCCCACCTTTATTGCAATGCTTTTTAATTCGAGGATTATTTTCATCCATGCTGAAAAGAGCAATGTTACAATCAAGGTCGTCTTTCATTTTATATACTAAGTCATCATCAGCATTTAAAATGGCATAACCCTGGTCTAAAACAGTTTCTGCAACTACTTGTTTTACCTGCGCCATTTGTTCCACTGTGTTGATTCCGCCTAGTCCTAAATGGTCGGGTGCAACATTGGTAATAACAGCCACATTACAATGCCTGAATGCAAGTCCCCCTCTTAAAATTCCACCGCGTGCACATTCAAGCACGGCAAAATCTACTGTTGGATCTTTTAAAACAAATTGGGACGATACGGGCCCGGTACAATCGCCACGCATCATTAATTGATTTTGAATATACACGCCATCCGAGGTGGTGTAACCAACTTTTCTCCCGGCGGTACGGGCAATATGTGCAGTAATGCGTGTAGTTGTGGTTTTGCCATTGGTGCCCGTAATGGCGATAATAGGAATACGTCCATCGCTGCCACGTGGAAACAACATATCAACAACAGGTTCTGCTACATTGCGTGGAATACCTGATGTAGGTTCAATGTGCATTCTAAATCCCGGTGCTGCATTCACTTCCAACACAGCCCCACCATTTTCAGAGATTGGTGAGCGAAGGTCAGAAGCCATGATATCAATTCCACAAATATCTAATCCAATAATTTTTGCAATTCTTTCGCACATAAAAACATTTGCCGGATGTACTTCGTCGGTAACATCAGTTGCTGTTCCTCCTGTGCTAAGGTTGGCAGTTGGCTTTAATAAAACCAATTCATTTTTGGGTGGAATGGTTTCTAAATTGTAGCCCTGGTCATTCAACATCTTATCTGTAAAGCCATCAATTTTTATTTGGGTTAAAACTTTTTCATGTCCATAACCGCGTCGAGGATCTTTATTTACATCATCTATTAATTGTTGAATTGTTTTTTTGCCATCGCCTACAACGGATGCAGGCGTACGAAGTGCTGCGCAAATAAATTTATTGTTGATGACCAACACACGAAAATCAAAACCAGTTATGAATTTTTCGCAAATCACACTTCGTGAATAGTGTTGCGCATCTGCCAATGCTTTTAAGGCCACATCCCAATCTGTAATATTTGTTGTTGCACCTTTTCCATGGTTTCCATCGATCGGTTTTAAAACAAGGGGATATCCAATTTTTTCAATTGCCTGTTGCAGTTCTTCTTCGGTGCGTACAATAACACCTGTTGGCACAGGTACTTCTGCAGCCTCCAGTAAATTTTTTGTTTCTTCTTTATCTCCGGCAATATCAACAGCAATGCTGCTTGTGGTACTTGCAATGGTAGCCCGTATTCGTTTTTGGTGCACGCCATAACCAAGTTGCACCAACGAATGTTTGTTTAATCGAATAAAAGGAATATTTCTTTTCGCAGCTTCATCTACAATGCTTCCTGTGGAAGGCCCAAGCCTTGTTTCTTCGCGAATTTCTCTTAACAGTTGTATATCTTCTTCTAAATTATATTCAATGCCGGAAACCAAAGCTTCAGCAATGCGTACACATGCTTTCGCTGCATATAAACCAGCTTCTTCTTCTTCATAATTAAATACAACAAAATAAATGCCTTCGCCTTCGCCAGCGTTTCTGGTTCGGCCAAAACCGCAATCCATCCCCGCCAGCGTTTGTAATTCCAAAGCCATGTGTTCAATTACATGCCCCATCCAGGTGCCTTCTTCAACGCGGTGAAAAAAACCGCCGCGAACACCTTCGCTGCAACGATGTTCGATCATTGTAGGAAATAATTTTTCCAGTCTTTCTCTAAAACCTTCAATTTTATTTGTAGGAAGTTGTTCTAATTCTTCCAGGTCCAATTTCATTTGAATTAGTTTGGAGCGGCGAACACTCCAGTAATTGGGTCCACGCAACACTTTCAATTCCAAAATTTTCATAAGCTTGTTTTGAATTTTTGGAAATTAGCTTTTTTATATCGGGTTACCAACAGAATTAACGTAGCGCAAATTTTTTGCGCATCCTATAACAATAGGTTGACAATATTTTTAAACTATTTCCTGGCACCAGATATAAGTTCATTGTTTAATATCAGCGCTTTTTTAGGTAGTGTTTTCTTTAGCCAGAAAAGTCCAATTATTCCTGCAATAAGCGATGCAATCAAAATTGCAATCTTAGAATTCGTGATAAATCCAGGTTCGGTAAATGCAAGCAGGGTAATAAATATAGACATGGTAAAACCTATTCCGGCTAAAAAGCCAATGCCAATAACATGTTTCCATTTAAGGTCCTTTGGCAAAGCGCAAATACCAAGTGATACAGCAATAAAACTAAATAAAACAACGCCCAGCGGTTTTCCAAACACTAGTCCTGTAATAATGCCAATGCTGTTCGCTTCTAATAAACCATTGTACCATCCGGGTTCTATTAAAATAGCGGTATTTGCCAAAGCAAAAAGCGGGAGAATAATATAAGCAACAGGATTATGTAAAATTGATTGCAGAATATAGGAGGGAGACTTTTCGCCACCATCCCCAAATGGAATGGCATAAGCTAATAAAACGCCTGCAATTGTTGCATGTACACCGGAATGCAACATAAAATACCACATCACAACACCCAATACCAAATAGGGAATAAGGTTATGAACTTTTAAACGGTTTAGAATACAAAGGAAAATAAAAATGGACATGGCAATTCCCAGGTTGCTAAAGGAAAGATCGGAAGTATAAAATATGGCAATGATTAAAATGGCACCAAGATCATCGATAACTGCAAGTGCTGTGAGTAAAATTTTTAAAGAGGATGGAACCCGATTACCTAATAAAGATAAAATCCCAATTGCAAATGCAATGTCCGTTGCCATAGGAATGCCGGCACCAGATTGGGTGGGTAAGCCCCAATTAATAATTAAAAACAAACCAGCAGGTACTATCATTCCACCTAAAGCGGCCACAATTGGTAAAGAGGCATTTTTAATATTGGATAATTCGCCTAAATAAATTTCTCTTTCCAGCTCAAGGCCAATCAATAAAAAAAATATAGCCATCAGTCCATCATTGATCCAATGCGTTACACTTTCGCTGCCAATATGTGTTTCCCAAATTTGTATATAACTATTTCCTAAAAAATAATTAGCAAGTAACAATGAAATGGCTGTACAAAAAATAAGGAGTATGCCGCCTGATTTTTCACTATGAAAAAACTGGTCAAATAGTTTTGTAAGCTTCATTAATGGAGGTTGTGGAATTATTAAAAGCAGGAGGTGTTACAAAGGTTCAAGCATTTATTTATTCATCCATTTCGTCTAATATTTCCTGGCTGGCTGTTACCAGTACTTTATCTATACGGTGTCCGTCCATGTCAATAATTTCAAACTTGAAACCTTTCCATTTTGCTTTTTCACCTGTTTGCGGAATGTGTTCCAAATCATGAAGAATGCAACCGGCCAATGTATCAAATTCATTTTCACTGTCATTCATCCAGTCTGTTTTATCGAAGCGACTTAAGAAGTCGTAGAATGGAATTTGCGCATCAACCAAATAGCTTCCATCTTCTCTTTCTACAATGGCATAATCTTCTGTATCGGGTTGTGGCATATCGCCAATAATGGCTTCCAGTATGTCGTTCATCGTAATCATGCCCAACACGCTTCCATATTCATCTACAATAAAACAGGAATGAATTTTTGATTCGCGAAACTTTTCCATTACCTGGTAGGCGGTATTATTGTTAGGAACAAATAACGCCGGCAATAGCAGGTCTTTAAAAAGTGTCAGGTCATCCGATACATAAAGATCTTTTAAAGAAACCACGCCTTTAATATTATCAATATCACCATCGCAAATTGGATAAATAGAATGCGGATCTTTAATGATCTTTTCACGAATACTTGCTTCGTTATCATTTTGATCGAACCAGATCATGTCGCTCCTGTGCGTCATTAAGGATGTAATGTTTCGATCACCTAAATGAAATACCCTTTCGATGATTTCCTGCTCGGCTTCTTCAATTGCGCCATGTTCGGTGCCTTCACTGATTATCGCCTTAATTTCTTCTTCAGTAACCTGGTTGCTGTCCGACTTTATTTTGAACAGCTTGACAATAACATAAGATGATTTGGTAAGCAACCAAACGAATGGAGAGGTAATAAAACTAACCACAGACATTGGTTTTGCCATGGTTTTCGCAATAGCTTCAGGACTTGCCAGTCCTAAACGTTTAGGTACCAATTCGCCTAAAACCAGCGAGAAATAGGTTAAGATAATTACGATGATAGTAGTTGCCAAACCGTTGCTGTACGGTTGAAGGATTGTAAACCGGTTTAAAAAGTTAACAAAATCATCTGTCAACTTTTCTCCGGAGTAAATACCCGTTAAAATGCCGATAAGTGTAATGCCTATTTGAACAGTAGATAAAAATCGATCCGGATGATTAGAGAGTTCCAAAGCGGCTTTTGCCCGCTTGTCGCCTTTATTGGCTTGCGCTTCCAGCCTGGCTTTTCTAGCCGAAACCAGCGCAATTTCCGACATTGAAAAAACTCCATTCAACAGGATCAATGCCAGCAATATGATTATTTCCATTAATTGATTAAGGTTAGTTAAACTAAAGTAAAGCTACCGACTTTATTGTTAAACACAGATGCAGTCAAAACTCCTGCCAGTGTTCCCACAGCAGCTCCGCCCAAAATATCAAGAGGATAATGGACACCGACATACACCTGGGCATAAGAAATAAAAATCGCCCAAATATAGATGAGGTAGATCCAGCGCTTAAAAGTGCCGTAAAAAGTGATACTTATAAAGGTTGCAATACCAAAATGGTTGGCTGCATGGTTGGATATGAAACTAAAAGAGCCGGAACAATGTTTTAACAAAAGGCGTACATGCATAAAAAAATCCGGGTCCTGGCATGGGCGTAATCTTTCAAAACCATATTTAAATATACGGGTGCCGACCATATCAGCTATGGCCACCGTACATAGGAATAGTAAACTCCACCAC
The DNA here is from genome assembly GCA_036676725.1 of Chitinophagaceae bacterium. Lineage (GTDB taxonomy): Bacteria > Bacteroidota > Bacteroidia > Chitinophagales > Chitinophagaceae > Flavisolibacter. The sequence goes on along the minus strand of JAKFCI010000023.1, from coordinate 11,356 downwards.
CATCCTTTTTTGCCATAATTTAAGGTGATGAAGGCAAGCATAAATATGTACAGCGGTGCCCAAAAAACCGAATCGCGGAAATAGGGCAGTATAAAATCAAAAACAGGGTTGGTGAATTCATGGTTTAAACGGATAAACAACCATTTGTCCCATTCTTCTATATGTTGCCAAAAACCGGTTGAAAGCAAACCTGCCATCCCGCAAATGTAAGTGAACGAAAAAATTTAGTCGTTGATCTATTAGTGCAGATTGGTTAAATTCCAGGCTTTTTGCCTTAAAGCGGCAATAAATGAAGACGAAAGATTATTAGCACGATGCACCAGTCCTAACTAAAACAAAAAAAATTTTGAAAATTTCTTTACATTTTTTTTGCAATGATGATCATCCTGGGGGTTTCTCTTATGTGGTAAGGATTTAAATTATAATCGCCAAACACCTCTGTTACCTGCATTTTTTGAAAAGAAAGCATGTCGGTAAAATCGCCAAGATTAAACTTGGCAACTTTTTCAATGTGTTCAATTGGTTCTGATAGTTGTGGATCCGTCACCGTCATTTTTTTATAAAAATGTTTATCGTCGTGCCACCTGTGGATCTGGTAATTGGTTTCGTCTATTTGCTTGTTCTCGTGGTGCACCAACCGATCCTCGGCGTAATGAACATTTAAATAATCAATTACAAAAGTTCCGCCTTTTTTAATACTGCCAACAATTGTTCTTAAGGCATCATCATGTTCGCGGCGTGTGCCAAAATACCCGAAGGATGTAAAAAAATTAAAAGCGTAATCAAAATAATTGATCCAGAAAAGCAGGCGCATGTCGTGCACATAAAAATGCAGGTTGTCTTTGGCAAATTGAATGGCGTAATTTATACTGTCAACAGAAATGTCGATACCAGTCACGTCAAAACCGTGTTCCGCCAAAAATTTACTGTGCCTACCTTTTCCGCAAGCTACGTCGAGCATGCGACTACCTGGTGGAGGTTTTAAATGTTGAAGCAAACGTTCAATAAACTGCTGCGCTTCGGTTTCATCGCGGTCAAAATAAAGTTTATGGTAAAAAGGAGAGTTAAACCAGTCTTTGTACCATTCCTTAGCCGCCATTAATTTTTTTTCAAAAGTAAGTCTTAGCCTGTTAAGTTTTCACCTTATTCAATACCACAAATAGTAATCCCGTATTTTTGCAACCCTTAAATTTATTTTCAACGTGGCATTGATCAAGAGTATTTCCGGTATCAGAGGAACAATTGGAGGCAAACCGGGCGACAATCTTTCTCCCCTTGATGTGGTAAAATTTACTGCAGCATATGGTTGTATTATTTCTGAAAGCAATAAGGATAAAACAACCAATCCTAAAGTGGTTGTGGGAAGGGACGGGCGCATAAGTGGCGCTATGGTGAGCAACCTGGTTGTGAATACTTTAATGGGTTTGGGTATTGACGTTATTGATCTCGGACTTTCAACCACGCCCACCGTTGAAATTGCTACAAAAAAAGAAGGCGCAAACGGTGGTATTATAATTACTGCCAGCCACAACCCTAAAGAGTGGAACGCTTTAAAACTATTAAATAGCGAAGGCGAATTTATTTCTGCTGCTATTGGCGAGGACATATTGAAAAGAGCAGAAGAAGGCAACGTACAATTTGCACCCGTTGAAAAACTGGGAACACTTTCTGTTAATGATACTTATTTACAAAAGCATATTGATCTGGTTTTAAACTACCCTTTGGTAAACAAAGAAGCAATTGCTAAAAGAGAATTTAAAATAGTTGTTGATTGTATCAATTCTACCGGTGCTTTGATTGTACCGCAATTGCTGGAGCAATTAGGTGTAGCAGAAGTGATTGTTTTAAATGGTGAAGTAGATGGAAAGTTTGCGCATAACCCCGAGCCATTGCCCCAACACTTAACCCAGTTAAGCAATGAAGTAATTAAACAAAAAGCACATTTTGGAATTGCTGTAGACCCCGATGTAGACAGGCTTTGCTTTGTATGCGAAGACGGAACTATGTTTGGAGAAGAATACACTTTGGTTGCTGTTGCTGATTTTATTTTGAAAAGTAGAAAGGGTAATACCGTTAGCAACATGAGCAGCACTAAAGCGTTGAAAGAAATTACGCTTAAAAGTGGTGGAGAATATTTTCCTTCTGCAGTTGGTGAAGTGAATGTTGTATCAAGAATGAAAGAAGTAAATGCAGTTATTGGTGGTGAAGGAAATGGCGGCATTATTGTTCCGGACTTTCATTACGGCCGCGATGCTTTAATTGGTATTGCTTTATTCCTTTCGCATTTTGCGGATCAGAAAAAAACAATGAAGTCGTTCAGGGCTAATTACCCGGATTATTTTATTTCGAAAAATAAAATTGAATTAGAAAAAAACCTTGATGTAAAGGCCATTTTTGAGCGCATACAAAAGAAGTATAAAAACAACCCGATCAATACTGAGGATGGATTGAAAATAGAATTTGATTCCGATTGGGTTCACTTACGCACTTCCAATACAGAACCAATCATCCGCATTTATGCAGAAAGCAATTTTGAAACAACAGCAAATAATATTGCCATGCGTTTGATGCAGGATATTAAAGAATTCATTTAAGCATCTCTTTTCTTATTAAAATATTTTATAGAATAATAATTAGCGAAAACTACTGTTAACAAGGCTTTGACAGGAGCGTTCGTTTTGCCTTTCCTTCGCTTGTTTGTGTACCTTTGCGCCTTTATTTATCTTGCAATAATTAGTTGCGCAGCGATATGCTGTTCAACGGAGCGTCGCAACGATGTTTCATAACGAACCAAACGGTTATACCAAAATGCAGAACAGTACAATTGAAAACACATTGAATGAAGAAAAGGCGAAAGTGCAAACCACACGCATTTATTTAGACAATGCAGCTACTACACCTTTAGATAAAGAAGTAATGGAAACCATGCTTCCTTATATGTCTACGCATTTTGGTAATCCTTCTTCCATTTATTCGTATGGCCGCGAAACAAGGATGGCCATAGAAAATTCCCGTAAAACGGTTGCCAAATTAATTGGCGCACGTCCAGGTGAAATATTTTTTACGTCGGGTGGAACAGAAAGTAATAACACGGCAATTTCTGCTGCAATTCGCGACCTGGGTTGCAGGCATATTATTTCATCGGCAATTGAACACCATGCGGTATTACATACAGTTGAACATTACGGAAAAGAAAATAATATAAGCGTTAGCAATGTTGCTCTTTTAGAAAATGGTGAAGTGGATTACCATGACCTTGAAGAACAATTAAAGAATGTAAAAGAGAAAACACTTGTTAGCTTAATGCACGCCAACAACGAAATTGGAACCATACTCGATATACACAGGGTAGGAGAATTGTGTAAAAAATACAATGCTATTTTTCATTCAGATTGTGTGCAAACAGTTGGTCATTATCCAATCGACCTTAGCTCTATTTATGTTCATTTTATTTCTGCTGCAGGTCATAAATTTCATGGTCCAAAGGGTACTGGAATTTTATATGTAAATGAAAACATCAACATCAAACCTTTTATTTTAGGTGGCGGGCAAGAAAGAAATATGCGTGCCGGAACCGAGAATGTTTATGGTATTGTTGGTTTTGCCAAAGCCCTGGAAAAAGCAACAAATAATTACGAGATTGATAGTAAGTATATTAAAGAACTCCGTCAATACATGATGGATCAATTGAAAGAAAATATTAAAGGTGTAAGTTTTACCTGTAGCTCAAATTCTTTGTATACAGTGTTAAGTGTATGTTTCCCTAAGAATGACAAATCGGAATTTCTTCTTTTCAATTTAGACATCAATAATATTTGTGCTTCCGGCGGCAGCGCTTGTAGCAGCGGAACTGATATTGGTTCTCACGTAATGAAGGCGCTTAATAAAACTGATTTTGTAACCATCCGTTTTTCATTCAGCAAGTACAATACAAAAGAGGAAATCGATATCGTAGTTAATAAATTAAAGGAGCTTGTTTAGCGTAAAAATTCTCTATTTCCATTTATAAATAGCGCAAAGGATTTCTGCGTGCAGCCAAGATATATCGTTTCATGTTCATCCAAAATGCAGTGATCATATAAATAACAACAGGAGAGCCAAGCGTTAAAAAAGAAATATAAATAAACCACATGCGGATGCGTTCAGTGGCAATTCCCATTTTCTCCCCAATAGCAGTGCAAACTCCAAAAGCCTGCCACTCTATAAATACTTTAAACCTGTTCATTCGGCTAATTTAATTTTTTTTCCAGTTTAGAAAAGCGTTTTAACTCTTCTTCTGCTTTAAAGTGAATTTAAGTAAATTTGCACCACTTTAAACTTATGGTTATACTACAAATGAAGTGCCTGTAAGTTTATTAATCCAAAATAATATCTCATGGTGTTTGATCTGGACTTGATTAAGAAGCTATATTCCCAATTACCGGAAAAGGTAGCTAATGCTCGGAAATTGCTAAACCGCCCTTTAACCCTATCTGAAAAAATTCTTTATTCTCATTCTTTTACTCCCGCAATCAGGGCTTTTGAAAGAGGAAAAGATTATGTTGATTTTGCACCAGACAGGGTTGCTATGCAGGATGCTACTGCGCAAATGGCGTTGCTTCAGTTTGATACTTGTGGCAGGCAGCAGGTGGCTGTTCCTTCGACAGTGCATTGCGATCACCTGATTCAGGCAAAAGTGGGCGCTGAAGAAGATCTTTCAACTGCTATCGATACAAATAAAGAAGTCTATGATTTTCTTGCCTCTATCTCAAATAAATATGGAATTGGCTTTTGGAAACCAGGTGCCGGAATTATTCACCAGGTAGTTTTAGAAAATTATGCTTTTCCTGGCGGAATGATGATCGGAACCGATTCGCATACCCCAAATGCAGGTGGTTTGGGTATGGTTGCAATTGGTGTTGGTGGTGCAGACGCAGTGGATGTGATGGCGGGATTGGCCTGGGAACTTAAAATGCCTAAATTAATAGGTGTTAAGCTAACGGGTAAAATGAGTGGGTGGACTTCTGCAAAAGATGTCATTTTAAAAGTGGCCGGTATTTTAACCGTAAAAGGTGGTACGGGTGCTATTGTTGAATATTTTGGTGATGGTGCAGACAGTTTAAGTTGTACCGGGAAGGCAACCATTTGTAACATGGGTGCTGAAATTGGTGCTACTTGTTCTGTTTTTACTTACGATGAAAAAATGGCTGCTTACTTAAAAGCCACCGGCAGGGAAGAAGTTGCAGATCTTGCTGATGATGTTCGGGAGCATCTTCGCCCGGATGAAGAGGTGTATGCAAATCCTGCTAAATATTACGATCAGTTGATCGAAATTAATTTAAACGAACTTGAGCCGCATGTAAACGGACCATTTACGCCAGATTTAGCTACTCCCATTTCTAAAATGGCAGAAGCGGTTGCGGCTAACGGTTGGCCAGATAAAGTGGAAGTCGCCTTGATTGGGTCTTGTACCAATTCTTCGTACGAAGATATTAGCCGCTCGGCTTCTATTGCTGCACAAGCAAAAATTAAAAACCTGAAGGCAAGCAGTGAATTTACTGTAACTCCCGGCTCCGAGCTGGTTCGTTATACAATTGAAAAAGATGGTTATTTAGATACGTTTCATGAAATTGGTGGTGTTGTACTTGCAAATGCCTGTGGACCTTGTATTGGGCAGTGGGCAAGGCATATTGACGATCCAACAAGAAAGAACACGATCGTTACTTCCTTCAACAGGAATTTTGCAAAGCGAAATGATGGTTTGGCGTCAACCCATGCCTTTGTTGCTTCACCTGAAATTGTTACGGCTTATGCCATTGCAGGACGTTTATCTTTTAACCCTTTGAAAGATAAATTAATGAATGAAGCAGGAGAAGAAGTAATGCTTGATGAACCAAGAGGATTTGAATTGCCTCCGAAAGGTTTTTCGGTTGAGGATGCTGGTTACCAGGCACCTGCAGCAGACGGAAGTGGGGTAGAAGTAGTCGTTAAAAATGATTCACAACGCTTGCAGTTATTAAGCCCTTTTCCATTTTGGGAAGGTACTGACCTTACAGGTTTACGTTTATTGATTAAGGTTAGAGGAAAATGTACGACCGATCATATTTCAATGGCAGGACCGTGGTTAAAATACAGAGGACACCTTGATAATATTTCCAATAATATGCTGATTGGTGCCATCAATTTTTTTAATAACCAAACAGATAGTGTAAAGAATGGTTTGACCGGCGAATACGGTCCTGTACCAGCTACCGCCCGCAGTTATAAAGCTGCTGGTTTAGGTTCGGTTGTTATTGGCGATGAAAATTATGGAGAAGGATCTTCCCGGGAGCATGCTGCCATGGAGCCTCGTCATTTAGGCGTAAGAGCAATTGTTGTAAAAAGTTTTGCACGCATACATGAAACCAATTTAAAAAAACAAGGAATGCTTGGTTTGACCTTTGCAGACAAAGCTGATTATGACAAAATAATGGAAGATGACTTTATTGATATTGTTGGATTAACTGATTTTGCGCCAGGCCGCCAGTTAACAATGGTATTGCGCCATGCCGATGGTAAGCAGGATAAAATTAAATTGAACCATACTTACAACCAGCAGCAGATAGAGTGGTTTAAAGCAGGCAGTGCTTTAAACTTAATTCGTAAGCAGTTTGGAAGTAATTAATTGTTGTCTATAAAATTTTAAAAGCGGAACAAAATGTTTCGCTTTTTTTATGCGCATTTTCTAAGGCAAAAAAAAACATCGGATAAAACTTGATCCAAATGAGGATGCTTGTTAGTTGCTTTTAATTTAAAAAATAAAGATTAAAGTAGGATTGATTTGTTGATTACGCTTACTCAGTTTCGTTTGTGCCCCAGCGATAGCTTTTATTTTGTAAACCAGCAAGGTCAATAACCCTGTCTACAACTGTTTTTGCAGCCTCTTCAATGGTTTGAGGCTTACTATAAAAAGAAGGGGAGGCAGGGCAAATTATACCGCCTGCAAGGGTAACTGTTTCCATATTTTTTATATGGATCAAATTATATGGAGCATCACGAATAACGCAAATCAGTTTTTTTCTCTCTTTAAGCATAACATCGGCACCACGTGTTGTTAGGTCATTTGATATGCCTGCCGCAATTCTGCCTAATGTGCCCATGGAACAGGGAATAATAATTAAAGCATCATACTGGGCGGAGCCAGAAGCAAAAGGTGCCGTAAAGTCTGTTTTTTCATAATAATGAAAAGGGAACTTAGCATAATCGTCGTTTCCTAATTCTGTTTGCCAAACATATTTAGCATTATTACTGATCACAACCGAAACTTCATGTAATTGATCCTTTAATTGTTCTAATTTCTGCAGCAGAAGATTTGCATAAACTGAACCACTGGCACCCGTAATAGCAATGGCAATTTTTTTTAAAATCATTTTATTCTGCATACGGTTCTATCCATTAATTGATAAATGCCTTTCATTACAAGCTAAACAAAAATTTTGCTCTTTTGTTTTATCAGAAAAGCTAATTGCTTGCCATCACAAAATAGGTCTGCTTAACTTATAAACTTTATTAAAAATACAAAGCGAACTTCAATCTTTTGCAAATAAAAAGAGGCCTTAAAGAAGGCCTCTCTCAAATCATAAATAATGTATTAAAATGTTTTCTTCGGGGCATTTATGCTTGTGCCCACATTTGCTTTATCAACATTTTCATTTCCTAAATTCTCCAAAATCCAATTGGTCATTTTTGTCCAAAGGTGATAAGTTGTATTATCTGCCTGCCCGCCAATGCCATGGTTTTTATTTGGATAGTACATGGTTTCAAAATCAACATTGGCTTTAACCAATGCGGTGATCATTTGTGTACTGTTTTGAAAATGAACATTGTCATCGGCAGTTCCATGGATCAAAAGATATTTCCCGCGAATTTTATCTACATGATTAATAGGTGAATTATCATCGTAACCTTTTGGATTTTCCTTTGGCGTACGCATGTAACGCTCGGTGTAAATGTTATCGTAATACCTCCACGATGTTACCGGTGCCACAGCTACACCGGCACTGAATACATCAGCACCTTTTGTAACTGCCAGCGAACTCATGAACCCTCCGTAACTCCAACCCCAGTGGCCAATATTTTTATTATCTACAAAAGGCATTTTACCTAACCATTTATCAGCATCTATCTGGTCTTCAATTTCTAATTTGCCTAACTGTAAGTATGTTTTCTTTTTAAATTCTTCTCCGCGGAAACCTGTACCTGTATTGTCTATGGAAACAACAATAAATCCTTTTTGCGCAAGCAATTGGTGCCACATGCTAACTGCCCCGAAACGGTTTGCCACTTGCTGTGAACCGGGACCTCCATAATTACAAAAAAGAACAGGATATTTTTTGGTGGCATCAAAATTAGCAGGCTTAATCATCCATCCGTTTAACGTATCGCCTTTACTATTTGGTACCCTGATGAAGTCGGCTTTGCTTAATGAATATTCTTCGATCAACGTTTTCAGTTTGGCATTTTCGCCTGTAACTTTATTTTTAACAGCGGTTACATTTCCTTTATTATTATTTATGGAATAAAGAACAACAGTTTGCGGCGTGTTTATATTGGAGTAGTAATCGTAAAACTGTGTGAAATCATCCTTCAATTCTATGCGATGCCAGCCCGTGCCTGTTGTAAGTTGTTTCGTGTTTTTTCCATCAAAATCAGTAACAAAAAAGTTGCGATCCATGGGTGTTGGATACGCCATCGTGTAATAAACCAAACGATTTTTTTCATCAACACCATTAACATCAGAAACATCGAATTTCATTTTTGTAATTCTCGTTTTCTTTTTCCCGTCAAGACTGTTTAGGTATAAACTGTATTGTCCATCTTTTTCACTGCCATACAAAAAATGTTTTCCATCTTTTAAAAACCACCAATCATCATTTATATCAACATAATATTTATTGCCTTCTTCATACATGGGTTTTGCTACACCTGTTTTTGCATCTGTCAATAACAATTGAAGACTGTCCTGGTGGCGATTCATCCAATACACAACCAGTTTGTCATCCTGTTGCGTCCATTTTATACGTGGTATGTAAATGTCTCCCTGCTTGTATTGCGCCGGAACCGTACTCTTTTTATTAACATCGTAAATGTGTATGGTAACAGTTGAATTAGAATCGCCGGCTTTAGGGTATTTATATTCGTATTGTTTGTTGTAGTTATTGTCAAACACCGTGAACTCATATTGCTTTACCCTGTTTTCATCAAACTTGTAATAAGCAATATAATTGCTTGCAGGGCTCCATTGAAAAGCCTGGCTAAATGAAAATTCTTCTTCATAAACCCAATCTGCATTGCCATTTATTATTTCGTTCCATTTTCCATCAGTTGTTATCGCGGTATTTTTCCCGTCAATTATATTATAAACGTAAAGATTGTTGTCATAGACGTATGCGATTTTACTGCCATCAGGAGAAAATGTTGGATGTAAAATTTTTCCTTCGTTTAAACGAATAGATTTTTTTGTAGCTACGTCGTATAAGTAAGCCGTCGATTTAAAAGAACGGCGGTAAATGGGTTCACGCCCTGTAAAAAAAATAACACGTTTTTTATCTGCACTTAATTGGTAATCAGATGAGGGAATTAATTTTCCACTGTCATCTTTTACTTCTTTTGGATCGAATATATTATTCGCAGGGGGAGTAAAACCGCCAACAAATTCGCCACGGAAAGTATTTTTCTTATAAATATCTTCAAGTGTGATTTGTTTTTTTTGAGCAAGTGTAAATAAGGGTAAGAGGAGAAGTAAAAAACCTAGTTTGCGCATGTGTATTCAATTTATGCTTAAAAATAAATGAATAGATGCTAACCGCCGCACCATTAATGTAATTGTAAATGATTTTAAGAAATGGTTTATTATTAGGGCTGGCTTCTTTTTTAAGAGCGAAGGAAACAAAAACAGATCAAAATTGTTCTATTACCGCACTTATGTAATATTCCTTTAATTGATTCACTTGAATAATATTAAACATCCTGTTTCTGTTTTCTGGTTTCGCCGCGACCTTCGTTTGTTTGATAACCGTGGATTGTTTGAAGCATTAACAGGTCCCTATCCTGTACTTCCGGTTTTTATTTTTGACAAATTAATTCTTGATGCACTTACCAGTAAGGCTGACAAACGGGTTGTATTCATTTACCAATCGTTGCAGCAAATAAATGAGGAGTTGAAAAAACAGGGTTCATCGCTGTATATTTTGCACGATGAACCGTTACTGGCTTTTGACACGATCTGCAAAAGCTTTGATGTGAAGGCAGTGTTTACCAACCATGATTACGAGCCTTATGCGATTAAGCGGGATTCAGCGATCAAAAGTTTTCTCCAATCTAAAAACATTTCTTTCCAGACATTTAAAGACCAGGTGATTTTTGAAAAGTCGGAAGTGATGAAAGGAGATGGGAAACCCTATACGGTTTACACTCCTTATTCCAGGGTATGGAAGCAAAAGTATTTTGAAGAAAAGGATAAAAATTATCCCAGCGAAAACCATTTATCACATTTGTTGCAAACAAAGCCTTTTGCTTTTCCTACCATGGAAGAAATAGGTTTTGAAAATGTCCTAATTGATATTGCACCAGGTGAGGTAAACAAAGATGTAATTGCACATTACCAGGATACTCGAAATATCCCAGGCGTTGAAGGTACAAGCCGTATGAGCATTCACTTACGATTTGGAACAGTTAGTGTGCGCCGATTAGTTAAATTGGCAAACAGGCTAAACCAACAATGGCTGAATGAATTGATCTGGAGAGAATTTTTTATGATGATCTTATTTCATTTTCCTGGGGTTGTGAATCATAGTTTTAAAAAGAAGTATGACAACATACAATGGCGTAATGATACAAAGGAATTTGAACTTTGGTGCAAAGGCGAAACCGGTTACCCGCTTGTTGATGCAGGCATGCGGCAATTAAACGAAACCGGGTGGATGCACAACAGGGTACGTATGGTTGTGGCCTCTTTTCTTACAAAGCATTTACTAATTGACTGGCGTTGGGGCGAAGCCTACTTCGCGGAAAAGCTATTGGATTACGAACTAGCTTCCAACAATGGAAACTGGCAATGGGCTGCTGGTAGCGGCTGTGATGCAGCTCCTTACTTCAGGATATTTAATCCAACGGAGCAAATGAAAAAATTTGACCCTGAATTAAGGTATATAAAAAAATGGATCAAAGATTACAAGACAGGTTACCTGCCACCAATTGTGGTACATGAAGAGGCAAGGAAAAGAGCATTGGAAGTGTATAAAAGATCATTAGCACAGGAAATTTAATTTTTCTTTTTTTATGGGAATTTCTATTGCAAAATAAATTGCATCAATACAATTATAGAAAAAATATTCGG
>JAKFCI010000022.1:0-5635 GCA_036676725.1 Chitinophagaceae bacterium | reverse complement strand
TCCCAGCCCGACATTATAAATTGAGCAACAGAATTAGCAATGAACTTTTGTATTTTACATCAGCATTTGTTCCGGGCAGAAATAATTTCAAATTCCGCCACAAACACAAATGCTTTTTTGTACGTATTTTGCAACAACCATTATTCAACCATCAAATTAGAATGAAGAAACCTTACATACCAGTTCTCCTTATAACAATAAGTTTCCTTTTATCTTGTAACAGTGTTCACGAAAAAGAAAAATCAGCAAAAGACAAAGTCCCTATTTCTCAATTCTCTAATACTGTTTCAATCCAAACTTTTAGTACCGATTTGGATACACTTACCAAAGATTTTTTAACCTGGTACAATTACACCTACAATAACGTTTTATTATCGGAAGATTTTATTGGGCTTGACACTGACTCACAAACAATAGATAAAAAGACATTTCTGGATAAACTGACAAATGAAAATGTAGTTCCTTTTAGGACTAAGATAGTGAACGGGCAATCCGTCTACCAGTTGTTTAAGCTCAATTCAAAAGATGAAAACATAAAGACTACCATTAAACAAATGGCTTCTACAGAAATGGCACATTATAAAATGGAAGGAAGCCAAATTCCAGATTTCCGTTTTACTGATTTAAATGGCAAGGTCTATGATAAATCGTCTACAAAAGGCAAGATTGTTGTTTTAAAATGTTGGTTTATTCATTGTGTTGCATGTGTAAAAGAGTTTCCGGAATTAAATAAACTTGTTGACGAAAATCAAAGCAGAAATGACATAGTTTTTATAAGTCTCGCTATTGACAACAAGAAGGACTTACAAAAGTTCCTTAACACAAAAGAATTTAAATATGCGGTAATTCCAGAAACGGAGAATTACATGACTGCCAAATTGAATATTTCAGAATATCCAACTCATTTACTAATTGACAAGAATGGAAAAATCCTGAAGGTTGTTAATCGAATTGATGAACTTACTCCCATTCTTAAAAAGCAGCTTGAGATAAACACACTTTAATAACTACGTACAACAAGGCTTGCTTCAAGTGGGACCAGACGTTGGAGCAATCGGCTTCACCTCGTTATTATCAGCAGTTTCGGCTCGACGTTACCTATTTGGCTTTAGTTCTTAACTTCAACTTGTAGCACAAAACCAGGCAGTAATTCCAGGCTGGACTAAAATAGAAGAGCTTTTATCTCAAAACTCTAAATGCTTATTGACTATCAACTCAACTCCTGACTGTAATCATTTTTCACAATTTTATTTTAAACGTTCTTTAAGATAAAAATTAACCATGAAAACGATTGCATTTTCACTTCTCCTGATACCAATGCTACTAATCGTATCTCCTAATTCTTTTGCTCATTGCGACACAAAGGACGGCCCTGTGGTTGCTGCAGCAATTAAAGCAATAAAAGAAAATAATATTAACTATGCGCTTATATGGGTAAAGCCAGCTTATGAGACGGAAATAAAGGAAGCTTTTGAAAGTACTATGAAGGTGCGGGTACTTAGTACTGAAGCTGAAAAGCTGGCAGACAATTATTTCTTTGAAACATTAGTCAGGTTACACAGAAGTGGAGAGGGAATATCATATACAGGAGTTAAACCAGTTGGCACCCCAATAGATAAAAAAATTCTTGCTGCTGATAAATCAATTGCATTGGGGAATCTTTCACCATTAAATAACCTGGTGCCAAAGAATAAATTTACAGAATTGAAAAAGCGTTTTGAAAAGTTAATGTCGCTAAAAAATTACGATATAAATAATGTTCCTGCTGGCAGAAAATACGTTGAAGCTTACGTTCAATTCTTTCACTTTGCTGAGGGTGAAGAAGAGCATAATCCCCGTCATGAGGAAAAAGGCAGACATTAGTTGTATAATTTACTACGTCAATCTATTCAATTTCAAAATCAAACAGCGGATAGGGCAAAAGGCCTGCGTATAACGGTTTTGCAAAATTGCGGCTGGACAACAAGTATTTCAACTTCAGTAATTCTGTTGTACATTAGTTGGCGACGTAAGCTTCGCAAATTTACGCCGCAACAGGACAGTTGTAATTCTAATTCCGCAACTTCGCAAAGCGGGAGGCGTAATGCCCCTAACCATTGCCCGCTATATTTTTCCAAATCAACCTTCTTTACAAATTAATGAGTAATCAAAAAACAAGCATACAGTTAGAGTGGGAAAAATTCAGCCACCTGTTCAAACGGGAAGAGATTCCGGCAAAAACAATTTTATTAAAAGAAGGAGAAGTCGCAAAAAAAATTTACTTCATTGAAAAAGGTTGCTTTCGGCTTTCGTTCAATAATGATGGCACAGATATTACCTTTCAGTTTTTCTTTGAAGGTGAAGCTATTTCATCTGCCGAAAGTTTCCGGTACAATCAACCAAGCCTTTATTCAATTGAGAGCCTGGAATCATCTATTGTGCATTCACTTACTAAAGCAGACTATTTTTCCATCATTGAAAATTCGCCCTTAATTAAACAAGACATCGAAGAACAAACCATTCAACGGCTTTTATATATCGAAAAACTCTTTCTCTCAAGAATAAAAAACAGCCCGGAAGAACGATATAAAGAATTGTTAGAGCAATACCCAAAAATCCTGCAAAGAGTGCCCCAACATTATATCGCTTCTTTTTTGGGTATCACCTCTGTTTCTTTAAGCAGGATCAGAAACAGGCGATAACATTTCTTAACAATTGTTATCGTTTCAGAATTGTGTGACGACGAATTTTGTTTCAATAAAAATTCTATCATCATGCAAAAGTTCAGCATTCAAATTCCCGACACAGATATTGAATACCTCCGTAAAAGACTTGCAAATGCCCGGTGGGTTAATTCAACAATTGATAATAACTGGGAGAAAGGCGTGCCAGTGGAGTATTTAAAAAAAGTGGCAGACTATTGGCTAAACAAATTCGATTGGAAAAAGCAAGAGGCCATCCTCAATCAGTTTCCGCAATTTATCACAGAAATTGACGGGCAAACTATCCATTATTTACATATCAAATCAACCAAACCAAATGCCACACCGTTGATGCTTATTCATGGTTGGCCAGGTTCATTTGCAGATTTTATCAAGCTGATCGAACCGCTTACCAATCCACAAACTGAAGACAACATTGCTTTTGATTTGGTTATTCCTTCTATTCCCGGTTTTGGTTTTTCAACGCCGGTAAAAGATAAAGGCTGGAATATGATCAGGATTGCAACTGCATTCACAACATTAATGAAGGAACTGGGTTATGAGAAGTTTGCCGTTCATGGTGGCGATATGGGTGCTGGCATTGTTGGTATCATGTCAGGCGTTGCGGCATACAACTTAATTGGTACACATATCAATTCAGATTTTTTTGCAGTTGCGGGGCTTGGAATGTTTCCTTCTGATAATTCATTTTTTACAAATGAGGAAAACATGAGTTTAGAACGAATGAAACAATACAAAAAAGATGGAACAGCTTATTTAGAAATTCAGTCTACAAGACCACATACCATTGGCATTGCGTTATCAGATAGCCCTATCGGGCAATTGGCATGGATACTTGAAAAATATAAAGAATGGTCAGATGAGGATAAACATTTACCGGAAGATGCGATTGACATTGACCAGATCCTGACAAATGTTTCACTATACTGGTTCAATCAATCAGGTGCATCAAGTGCAGGAATTCTTGCTGAAAATATGAGTATGGCTTTCAATTGGGGCGGCGATCATTCGCAGGAAGCTAATCAATGGGCCCCTCCAAAAGTTCAATCGGCGATAGCTTGTTTTGGAAAAAAAGAAGATGAATCTTTATTGAAAAAATTGACTTCATTCATGGGCGAAGCAGACAGATGGGCTTTTTATGATAAAGGTTGTCATTTTCCGGCAATGGAAGTTCCTGCCTTGCTGGTAAATGACATCAGAGAATTTTTTTCAGACAAGATTAAATAGATGAATAGAAAAAAAATTATACAGCTACGCTTGTTTAATCAAGGTTTATCAGCTGATTGTTTTGAAAAACCTGCTGAAGTGGTCGCTCATTTTGGAGCAATGCAGGCACAAGATTATTCAATGGCACTGTGGGCGGTAGGTTTACGCATAAAAAACCCCAACCGAAGTGCTATTGAAAACCTGGTCAATTCCGGTAAAATTATCCGCACTCATATTTTGCGACCCACCTGGCATTTGGTACATCAAAAAGATATCCGGTGGATGATGGAACTTTCGGCACCGCAGGTAAAAAAAGCAACGCAGTATGTTGATAAAAAAGAAGGGTTGACAGATGAGCTATTCTTAAAAGCATGGAAAATAATTGAGCAACAATTCAGAGACGTTGATAACCTTAGCAAAGAGGATATAATGTCTTGCCTGTCGAAGAAAAAAATCATAGTCGGCAACTTGTTGGCAACACAAATCATTATCAGGGCCGAATTAGAAATGCTTTTATGTAATGGAGAAAAAAAAGGAACCTATGCACTGTTTGATAAAAGAGTACCTGTAACCAGTAAAATCTCAAAACCCGAAGCCATAACCAAACTTGCACAGTTATATTTTAAATCACGGGGGCCTGCTACGTTAAAAGATTTTTCATGGTGGAGCGGTTTGAGTATGGGTGATGCGAAAACAGGAATTGCTGAATTAGACAAACAACTTGCATGTTTTACATTTAATGATTTGAACTATTATCATTTTGAGACTGAAGATAACATTCCCCAAAAAACTACATTCGCTTTATTACCGTGTTATGACGAATACACAGTAGGTTATTCAGAAGGAAGAGAGATTGTTTTGCCAACTGATCTGGATAACTCAAAAATCGGGAACGGTATTTTTAAACCAATCATTTTATCTGGAAATGAAATTGCAGGTACCTGGAGAAAAAGCAAAAAAAGTCCTTTTGTTGAACTTGAGACATTTACAGGTAAAGAAATTAAAACAGTGAATATCAAAAAGCAGATCGAGAAGATTAACAGCTTCTCCTGGTAAGTTGAATGATGAACTTACACAGCAGGCAACATTCGGTTGACGATTTAATAACATTCAAAATTATTGTGGAAAGTGCCTTAACCGGAGTCTAATTATAGACTAAAACTTTCTGTATGTTTAAACGATCAATGTTATGTTTAACTGCTGTTTGTATTACGCAACTACTAACAGCTCAAAAGCGACCCCTGCCGGTAATTGATATGCATCTGCACGCATTGCATGCCAACGACCAAGGCCCTGCACCACTCAGCATCGGAGCACCTTTTCAAGACCTCGGCATTCATGATCCAAAAGATGATTTTCGTGCAGTGTTCATGAAGGCATTAAAAACAAAGATGTGGGCCGATCATTACATCACCTCTCCATCAACCGATGATTCACTAAAACAAATGACGCTTTCTGTACTTCAACGAAACAATGTATATGCGGTTACAAGCGGCGAAATTAAAACTGTACGGGAATGGAGAAAGGAAATGCCTGAACGCATTATCAGCAGCATTGACTGGACTTTTGGGTTGGCCAGCCGAACAGGTCTTACAGCAGATTCGCTGGAAAAGCTTTTTAAAACAGGTGAATTTAAAGTGTTTGGTGAAATCAGTATACAATATGAAGGTTATACAGCCAGTGATTCTGCATTTGAACCTTACCTGGCAATGGCTGAACGCCTGGAT
>JAKFCI010000021.1:0-8086 GCA_036676725.1 Chitinophagaceae bacterium | reverse complement strand
TGCTTTTACTTCCTCGCCTTCAGCAATAAAGAAGCAAACCAAAACCTGGTTTAATAATTCGGCTTTTGTACGATTACCAGTTAGCATAAAAAATTTAAACAGCCCGGTTGGCATATTTATCTAAAATGCCGCATGAATATAAGCATTCCACAAGGTGAGGTAAAATTTTGAAACCAAATAATGGCTTGGTTTTTAATACTTGTATATACTATAAACTAACAATTATGAAAAAGCATTTGATCCTGATTTTTTTTAGTCTCTTTCTTTTCACCTCATACAATTCTTTTGGGCAGGTAGACAGCAGCAAGATCATTGAAACGCAAAAAGAAATAAATAAAGACCAAAAGAAATTAGATAAGTTGGAAAAGAAGGTGAAGAAGCAGGAGAAGAAACAAAAGCACCACGAGCGAAAGAAGAACCGTAAAGAAAATAAGCTGGAACGCAAACAACAAGATATTGATAAAGGCAGACGCAAAATAGAAGGTTACAAAAAAGAAGACCAGGATAATTCGTAAAAAAAAGCTGTTGTGCCGGAACAAATAACAAGTAGTTCTGGCATGATTTTGAAATAATTGAAAAGAAAACAATCGTATGGAAATGCAGAGAGATCAAAACAATGAAAAAAGAAGAAGGAAGGTGATTAGCAGGCCCACATTAGTACGCTCCGAAAAACCCGGGCAGGTGCCTAGCATTAGTTATGCAAAAGAAAATACATCGTCATTTGCTGCCATCTGGAAAGGATAAGAAAATACGCATCATTTAGAATGTGAAAGTTTTGTTCGTTTCAACCGCATAGAAGCCTTTACTAAGTGCGTTTTTAGTTTGGCTGGTAAGAGATACCACTTAGTACTTCATTTTACCTTCATCGTGAATTGGGAATGAGGAAAAAATTACTTTTAATTTGCCCTCATATCCAACAGTTCTATGCAATTAATGATGTATTTGGGAACCAATTTGATCGAATCGATGGAGGTTCCTTTTAGGCGCTCGCCAAAGCCAGATTACCTTGGCCGTTTTAAAAGAATATTAAATCACAAGCATTCTGAAACCATTCAAAAAATGGGGATGGAACCACAATACCTTGTTGTGAATGTAAAAACGGTTTCCCAGCCAAGCAACGCCTCTTACCAGTTGCAGTTTTAATTTCAACTAACTTTTAATTAAAACATCTTCGTTTTATAATACTGCATTTCAATCTTAAAAAAGCTGGGCTAATAATTTATACGTTAGCCAGATAATTCCAGCGATAATAATAAATACAATCACCAGCACCGGCACAATTACCTTCCATGCGCTGCCGCGGTGACGCCCTTCCTCGTAATGCTGTTGCATTAAACGCATATTGCGCATATTGGCCTTAAAAGCAATATCAAACAAGTCGCCTAAAATGGGGATAGCGCCAAAAATGGCATCGATCAAAATATTTAAAGTCATTCGGGCCAACACAAAGCCACTGGCTCCATTGTTCGCCATTACCCACAACATATAGCCCGATACTGCAAATGTAGAAAGATCACCTGCACCCGGAATCAATCCAATAATGCCATCTAATCCAAACCGGTAATTTGTACCGGGGATCTTGAATTGTGCGTCCATCAACTTAGCTAAATAACTAAGTTGCTTTAATGCCTTTTGCGGGGGTGCTTGTATTGCCATTTTCAAATAATAAATCTGTGTGCCCTATTATAGATGAAAACTGTGCCAAGCGTTTGTACCCATAAAATGCTAGAGTAAAAATTACATTTTGGTAGAAGTGCTATTGATGTTTTTGCCAGCCGTTATGGTTTCTTTTTTAGCTGGTGGTGTTACGGTGTTCACTGCAGAATAAGAAAATTGTGTAATTGTTCCACCAGGCAATTCAGTTAAGTAGCCTTCATTTGTTACAGCCAACGGAACCATTAATGTTTGTTTTGAAATGGTTTCACCCGATCTCATTTTTTGCGTTTTGTTCAAACGAACCAATGCCGTTAGTTTTTTATCGGGTACTGCCGAAGCTTCTTTCACCAAAGGGTTTACAAATGGATAAGGATCGATAGGGCCGGCGGAAGTATACACACCAAAATGCAAATGCGATGGCGTGTGTTTGGCGTTGCCGGTATTGCCAACCAGGCCAACTGTTTCACCTTTCTTTACCTCCTGTCCTTCTTTTACCAATTGTTTATCAAGGTGGGCATAGTACAACGTAACATCCTTGTCCTTTAAACGCAACCAAACCACTTTACCACCAATGCCTGCTTCTTTTACGCCGGTTACTATACCATCGGCTGAAGCAATCACCGGTGTTCTTTTAGGAGCAAAAATGTCAACACCTTCATGGCTTCTTTTTCCACCGCCACGACTTGCACCCCAAAAACTGCCCGCTTTTGCTTTGGAACCAGTAACAGGAAAAAGCAATGAAGGACCGGAAGAAATGGATAAACTATAGTTACCAGAAAGAAATAATTCCGGCTGCAATCTTAAAACGTAAGGACCAGGTTCGTCGATATCAATATTGAATTCGGTTTGCGCCGTGTCCACTGCTTGTATCAAGGCATGGCTTGCTCCATCTTGTTTAAAAAGTTCAGCATATAGAACAAAAGGCTTCGTTTCATTTTTGATGATGTTAAAGGTTAGCCTTTGTCCCCTTGTTGCGGTGAATTGTAAACCTAAAGCCCTTGGCTTGTCGGTAGCGAAGTAGCCTTTCAGTTTAAAAGGCACTTCAATGGCATAGGGTTGTTCCAGGGCTTTTTTTGAAGCCGCTAACCAGGCACGCCCGGCAGGTGTTTTTTCCAAACCTTTATCTTCCAGTTTTTCTGCGTATTCCTCGTGGGGCGTTTTCTTTCTTAAAAAATTGGAAAGTTTTGATCCGCAAGAACTTCCCATTAATGACAGCAACAAAAAGGAGATCAGTAGTTTATTCATAATAAAGGCCAGCCCACTTGCAAACAAAAAGCCGAAAAAGGTGAAGAAACTATTAATGCTTCCATCTTTAGCGGTTAATATCTTTACAGGCAATACATTGCAACATGCTGATCGCCCTCTTTATTTTCTTAATCCTGCTGGCCTTGCTGTTTCTTTTTTTGGACGAAGCAAAATTTGGCAAGCCTGCGGGTGGAGAAAGGTTGGAAAGAATTAAAGCATCGCCCCATTTTAAGGACGGTCAATTCCATAACCTGAGCGAAACACCCCAATTAACGGAAGGTGCAACCTATTTAAGCGTGATGCGGGAATTCTTTTTTGGAAAAAATAAAAATGGAACGCCTGCAACGGTGCTCCCCTCTAAAAAAACGGACCTCCTAAACCTCCATCCTGCACAAAATGTTTTGGTGTGGTTTGGTCACTCCTCTTATTTTTTACAAATAGATGGAAAGAAAATATTGGTCGATCCTGTGTTGAGCGGTTCTGCTTCGCCTATAAAATTTACAACCAAAAGTTTTAAAGGAAGCGATGTGTATACAACTGATGATATACCGCATATAGATTACCTTTTTATTTCCCACGATCATTGGGACCACCTCGATCATGAAACAGTTGTAAAGCTCAAACCAAAGATTGGAAAAGTGATCACCGGTTTAGGTACAGGTGCGCATTTAGAACACTGGGGCTACGAGCCGAAAAAGATCATTGAAAAAGACTGGAACGAAGAAATAATATTGGAAGACGGATTTAAAGTATATACAACACCTGCCAGGCATTTTTCGGGCAGAAGTTTAAAACGCAACCGGGCACTTTGGGTTTCCTTTGTTTTAGCTACACCCTCGCTAAAAATATTTCTCGGCGGCGATTCCGGTTATGATACACACTTTAAAGAAATTGGAAAAACGTTTGGCCCTTTTGACCTGGTGATACTAGAAAACGGGCAGTACAACAAAAACTGGAAACACATTCATATGATGCCGGAAGAAGTAGTACAAGCCGCCCAGGACCTGGATGCAAAAGCACTGCTGCCTGTGCATTGGTCAAAATTTTCTTTAGCCATACATGCCTGGGATGAACCCATACAAAGAGTTGTAGCCGAAGCAAATAAAAAGCAAATGAAAATTTTGCATCCCATGATTGGCGAAGCACTTAATTTAAACGACCCTGCAACAACCACCAGATGGTGGGAAGGAAATGCTTAATGCTGAAAATTATTTTAACGTATAACCTACTTCTGCCGCGGTTCTCACCAGCAGTTCCTTTGTTTTCCTAATGCCTTCGTCTTCGCCTATTTCATCACCTTCGTATTCTATACCAATGTATCCGCTGAAGGCAGCACCTTTTAATACCTGCAGCATTTTTTTATAGTCTGTTTCCTTGCAGTTGCCGGCTTCATCAAAATTGTATGTTTTTGCACTAACGCCTTTTGCGTAAGGCAACATTTGCAATGTACCCAGGTAACGGTCGTATTCTTTTAGGCAGTTATTGTCCTTATCCCTTTCCACGCAAAAATTTCCAAAGTCGGGCAAAGTGCCTATGTTTTTTTGATTGATGGTTTTCATGAGATCGGCAATCCACTGCCCGTTTGAACTGTAACCTCCATGATTTTCGACAATAATGTTGATGCCCAGTTTTTTTCCATATTCGCCAAGCGTACTCAATCCTTCTGCCGCTGCTTTTTTTACTTCTTCGGCCGTGCCTTCGCCATGTGCATTCACTCTTATGGTTACACAACCCAGGTACTTGGCAGCGTCCACCCACTTGTAATGATTTTCTACAGCCTTCATGCGTTGTTTTGCATTGGTATCGCCCAGGTAACCTTCACCATCTATCATGATCAGGTGATTGGTAACACCATTGTCGTTACAACGTTTACGCAATTCATTTAAATAAGTGGTATCTCTTGCCTTGTCTTTAAAAAACTGGTTTACATATTCTACCACGCTAATGCCGAAGTCATTTTTGGCTTTCGCCGGGAAATCAAGGTTATCAAGTTTTTTAGCAAACAGCGTTTTATGCAATGACCATTGTGCCAGGGAAATTTCCATGGCAGGCTGCTGGAATAAAGATGATATGCCCTTAGGCATAAACGAAATGCCCGCAGCAACCGTTGCCGATTGCTTTATAAAATGACGACGGTTGATAGACATAGGTAGCAATTTGATTAAGTAATAATAAGATAAGAAATATTCGATTAATAATCTGAATAGGATGTGGGCCGCAAAAAATAATTATCGATTTTCGAAACATTGTTCTGGTATTCGGGGAGCGCCGATAATCTTTTCCATTCTGCATCCGCACCAAATGCTTTCCAATGCTCCTCACGTTCTTTCATGCTATTGAAAGTTACCATGTACACCAGGTTGGGCAAGCGGCTACCGGTCAATGCTTCGCTGTAAAAAACAGCATTAAAACCAAGGCGTTTAAAGAGGGTGATTTCACCGCCTTCGTTGAACATGTGTACTTTGTTTTGAAAGATCCTTTCGCTTGGGCTTTCATAGCTGCGTAGTTCATACACTCTTTCTTCGCGAAGCGATGACAGGGAAGGTTTTTCCATTTGCGGCATGTGGGTAAAAGCTTTTAGCAACATGGCTTCTATCCGTGTAAAGGCCGGCTTGTCGTGAGTGGCATTTACAAAAGCTTTCCCTTTTTCAATAAAGGGCTCTGGCATTTTGCTTTTGATTTCATCAAATTGTTTCAACGAAGCATAAGGTATCAGCAAATACAATTTTTTATTACTGGCCGTATCATCACCAAGGGGTTTAAATACACCCACTTCTTTAATGCCTGATTTGTGCAGGAAGTCGATATAACGATGCTGCAAAAAATCTTCTGTTATCATTTGTTGCTCGGCATTGGCGAAATGATAAATGCGTAATTCAAAAAAACTCCTGTTGCTGTTTTGTGCAGGCTGTGCGCTTACGATTGCATGCATAAAAACCAGCGAAGCGATAAGTAAAAAATTTTTCATGAAGAAGAAACTATTTAAGAATGAAGAGTAATGCATTTGGTTATGGGTTGCATTTGAATACGGAAACAATTTGTATTATTTTACCGACCATTTATTTATTTATGAAAGTAACTGTTTTTGTGCTCTTGCTCTTGTTGCCCTTTTTCTCCTTATTCGCCCAGAAAAAAACACAACGTTTCGATTTTCAATTTAACCCAACCACCACTACAGGCCGTTACCACGTAGAAACGGAGAAAAAAGATTCGCTCTATTTTAGGCAAGCATTTTACCTGCCCGAATTAAGCCAGGCGATGGAAGGATGGTATAAAGATGAAGCAGGTAAAATTCCGCATGGCGAGGTTATTTGGTTTCATCCCAACAAGGTATTGAAATCTGCAGGCCGTTTTGTAAATGGACAAAAGCAAGGAGACTGGTTAGAATTTAATGATAAAGGCATGATGCTGGACTCCGGGAATTATGTAAACGGGAAATTAATGGGCACCCGTTTGCAATGGAACAAAACCGGCATTTTAATAGACTCCATGAAATTTGATGATGCAGGAAAAGGTGTGCAGGTTGGATGGCATGAGAACGGAGTTGTGAGCAGGGCAGGCTTATGGGAAAACGATACGACAAAAACTGGAAAATGGAAATATTACCATGATAATGGCCAGGTGCAAGCAACCGAAGATTATGCAGCTGGCAAAATTTCTCTTTTGCGTTGTTACGATGAAACCGGCAAGGAACTGGACCCAAAATTATGCGAGGGAAAAGAGGCGCAATTTTCAGGTGGCGACCGAAATTGGTCTAAATTTTTGCAAAGGAATTTAAACCCGGATGTACCTATTAAAAAAGGAGCACCTAACGGTGAGTTCCAGGTGGTGGTACAATTTATTGTGGATACTGATGGAAACATCACCGACATTAAACCCCTTACCAAACATGGTTTTGGAATGGAAGAAGAAGTAATACGCATTATGAAACTTTCGCCAAAATGGGAACCCGCACAACAGTTTGGAAAAAAGGTTAAAGCTTACCGCTTGCAACCCATAACTTTTGGTATTTCCGGCTAAACGATTATTAGGCTATTGCTCCATAGAAAAATAAAAGTACAAGTGTGCGACGCAACAAATGTTGATAGCAGCAATGTGGCCGGTAACAATAAATAATCAAATTAAAAATTACGAACTGCAGCTAAGCATGGAGCAACCTGCTTTTTCGCTGGCCCACAAAGGACGCCTTTCAAAAAATTCATCGAACCTGTTTGAATAAGGATCTTTCATTGCCTGCCCTAATTTTTCAAAAAGGGTGCTATCGCCTTTTTCCAGGTCTTCGATGGACTGGTGCAATAAATAATTGCGTAAAATAAAACGCGGGTTGGCTTTGCGCATACGCTCCTGCGATTCGGCACGACTCACCTTATTTGATTTGATGCGCATGATGTAAGCCGTTAGCCAGTGGTACAAAAGTTCTGTTTGGTCTTCGTTCATTACATCATAAAAACTTTTTTCAAAATGCGCCGCCATTTCGCTTTTCTTTTCCATTTCCAATGGCAGGTCAATCAGCAACTGGTAAAAGATGGTCATGTCGGGTTGAACCATTCTGAGCAATTTTTCCAAATCGGTAAATAAGGTAATGTCCTCTGTACGCAGATCATCCAAACCTATTTTGTTTGCCATCATGCGGTAATATTCTGCCCAGTATTTATCATCGTAACCATCAAGTACTTTAACCAGGTCTTCCGGGTTGGCTAACAACTGCGCAATGGCACCACCCAAAGCACCAAGGTTCCATTTGGCTACCGAAGGCTGCCTGGCAAAAGCATAACGCTTGCCCGGCAAGTCGGTTGTATTGGGTGTAAAGGTTGGATCGTAATTATCTACAAAAGAATAAGGTCCATAATCAATGGTCAAACCAAGTATGGACATGTTATCGGTGTTCATTACGCCATGTACAAAACCTACACGCTGCCACTCCACCATTAATACAGCGGTTCGTTCCACCACTTCTTGATACCAGGTAAGTATTTTGTTTTCGCCTTCAATGTGCGGGAAATATTTTTCGATCGTCCAGTCAACCAGCTGTTTTAAATTTTCAATTTCTCCTCTTGCAGCAGGCATTTCAAAATTGCCGAAACGCAAAAACGTTGGCGCCACACGTAGTACAATGGCACCGGGCTCATAAGCAGGATGTCCATCATAAAACATATCCCGCATTACCGACTCGCCTGTGGTAACC
>JAKFCI010000020.1:0-2575 GCA_036676725.1 Chitinophagaceae bacterium | reverse complement strand
TTTTTAATACTCTTTTGGCTTCGTTAAAGGCAGCCTTTAAATCTTCAAAGTAACTGATACAGAAAACCATCAGCACAAAGTCAAAATGTAAATCTTTGTAAGGGAGTAGTTCGGCTTCTGCGGCCAAGACTTCAATATCCCTTTTTAAAGCTATTGCCCGCATGTTAGTTGCAGGCTCAATGCCTTCTTTAATACCTAATTCTCTGGCAAAACGTCCGGTTCCCAACGCAACTTCAATACCATGAACATTTTCACCTGTTGGCAATAAATCCCGTATGGCTTCTACTTCACTTTTAAATACAAAAGGATATTTGCTGAACCATTCTTCATATTCGGCCACATGTTCATTGAAGGGAAGTGTTTGTGTCATAGTATAATGTTTTAAAAAGAGGTACTCTAAAGCTATAAACAAAGTCAGCCAAAAAACAATGACCATTATTAGCCGGCAGCTTGATGAGCATCAAAATGCGAAGATTTGCTTTTGCAGGAAATTATATCTGAATTTTATTCAATACAAACTTTGCAGCCCTTTACGTTGTATGTTATTCCCTGTTTCATTACCTGTTTCCCTTTTGAATTATACCGAAATATAGTGATGCCTTTTGCTTTATGCAGCCATGCCGTTTTGTAAATTTCATCCACGTCTTTAACGGTTGCTGTTTCAGGGAGGTTAATTGTTTTGGAAACGGCATTATCTGTATATTTCTGAAATGCAAGCTGGTGCTTTAAATGCCATGATGGAGAAATTTCCAACGCTGTTTTAAAAATCTGTTTGATGGAGAACGGTAATTCTTTTATGTTTTCTGCCACTCCTTCTTTTGCCAGTTGTTCTATAATCTTTTCCGAATACAGGTTGCTTTTTTTTAGATATTGAATAAAAAGGAAGTTGGTGGAAGATAATATTTCTTCATTCAAAACATGCTCACGCTGAAAAGCAAGAGCAAACAAAGGTTCAATAGAAGAAGAAGCGTCTGCAATAATAGAAATGGTTCCTGTGGGAGCAATGCTTGTTCTGGTAGCATTACGCATGGGTTGTGTGGGATAGTAAATGCTTTTTGTCCAGTTGCTAAACACGCCCCGTTCTTTTGCCAGTTCTGCAGACGCTTCCATTGCCTTTTGCTGAATGAACTGCATCATTTGCTCTGCCAGTTGAACTGCTTTTTCAGAGTCGTAAGCTATTTCGAGCAGAATAAGCAAGTCGGCCCAGCCCATTACCCCCAATCCAATTTTCCTGTTCCCCAACGCCATTGCTTTTATTTCAGGAATAATGTAGTTGTTGATTTCAATTACATTATCCAAAAAGCGGATGGCGATTTTTATTATTTCTTCCAAATGCCGCCAGTCAATTTCATTACTGCCGTTGTTCTTTTTTATAAATTTTGACAGATTGAGCGAGCCAAGATTACAGGGCTCATAAGAAAGCAACGGCACTTCGCCGCAAGGATTGGTTGATTCTATTTTTCCCAATGCCGGTGTGGGGTTGCTGCTGTTAATTGTATCAATAAAGATCAAACCTGGGTCGCCGGTTTGCCAGGCACTTTCAACAATGTTGTTCCATAATTTTCTGGCACTTATTTTTTTTACTATTGCTTTAGAATTTGGATGAATCAGCTCCCATTCTCCGTTTAATTCCACTGCGTTCATAAACTCATCTGTAATGCCAGCAGAGATGTTGAAATTATTGAGGATGTTTTTTTCTTTTTTAACGTTAATGAATTCTTCTATATCAGGATGGTCAACATTTAAAATGCCCATATTGGCGCCACGCCGTTTGCCGCCCTGCTTAATATGTTCTGTAGCTGCATCAAAGATTTTTATAAACGAAACAGGACCCGAAGCTGTGCCGCCTGTTGCGGTTACCAAATCGTTTTTTGGCCGTAAGTGAGAGAAATTAAATCCGGTTCCGCCGCCACTTTGCTGAATAAGCGCCGTGTTTTTCAACGTAGTGAAAATGCCGTTCATATTATCTTCTACAGGCAAAACAAAACAGGCGCTGAGTTGATTTGCAGAAGTTCCCGCATTCATCAGTGTGGGGGAGTTGGGGAGAAAAAGAAATTCACTGATCACAGAATAAAACTTTTCTTCCCAGGTTTTTGCAACTTCGTCTTTACCCCAAAAAAGTTCAGCACACGCAATTGATTTTGCAACCCTGTAAAAAAGTTCAGGAATTGTTTCAGCAATCCGGCCGTTATCATCTTTTAATAAATAACGCTGCTGCAGCACTTTCAATGCATTTTGTGAAAGCTGGGTCATTATTTGGTTTGTAAATCAACAATATACTTTTTGCCAATTTTCACGAAAGTATCTGTAATACAATTATTCTTTTGTGACACACGTCATTAATGTTTTTGAGAGCTGTCATTGCATTTTACTGTTATAGAATTTATCTTTAAAAGAATTATTTCCTGATAAAACAGTTGTTATGTTAACCGATAAATTAACAGGAGAAGATCTCCTGGCATTACAAAGGGAAAGAGGGAAAATCTGTGTTTCCATAGTAGTTCCAACACACAGGCTGTCGCCCGAAAGGAGAGCAGATAAATTAGAGTTAGAGAGGGCGATTGCTGAGGCAAGG
>JAKFCI010000019.1:0-6055 GCA_036676725.1 Chitinophagaceae bacterium | reverse complement strand
AAATCTTTTTCTTGTGTGCATCAATTGCTTGCCGGTACAGAACTTCAGCATCTTTAGCCCGTTCAATATTAGCCGCTAAATTTTGCATTACACCGGGGTAAACTTTTTCTATTGAAGGAATAATTTCGTTTCGAAACAGGTTACGTGTATATTTTATGGATTCATTGCTGCTATCCTCCACCCATTGCAAACCGTTTTCATTTGCATAATCCGAGATCTCTTTTTTGGAGGCGAACAATAATGGGCGCACAATTTTTTCGTGCCTGGCTTCCATTCCTCTTAACCCGGTAATGCCCGTGCCTTTAAAAAAATTCATTAACACGGTTTCTATATTATCATCTAAATGGTGTGCTGTAAGTATATATTTTATAGGTTCATTGCCTGTTTTAGATTTTTCGACGAGCTCGTAAAACCATTGGTAACGCAGTGTTCGGGCCGCAACCTGGATAGAGATTTTATTTTGGGTTGCAAATTCAGTCGTATCAAAATGTTGTACAAAAAAAGGTACGTTCAATTGTTTGGCAAAAGAGCTTGTAAATGCTTCATCCCTTTTACTTTCTGCACCACGCAAACCAAAGTTGCAATGCGCCATGCTAAAGGAGTAACCGGCCAGGTTACATAAATGGCAAAGCACCACGGAATCAATGCCACCACTAACGGCAATCAATAAATGATCGGTCTTTTGAAAAAGTTGATGCTTATTTACGTGGTCAATATATCGTTGCAGAAAACTCAAATTGCAAAATAAATTTGTGAAGGAAAATTAATAGATAAGGTCTTCGTAAGCCGATTGCAGTTCACTGTAGGCATGGCGGTCACCTGCTGCTTTTGCTTTTTCCATTCCTTTTTCATAAACCTTAATGGCGGCATCCGGTTCATTTAATTGCACCAGCAGTTTGGCAAGGTGGTAATAACTGCCAATATAGTTTTCATCTAACTGCAGCACTTTTTCAAAAAGCCTGCGTGCTTCCAATTCATCTCCAATTTTTAAATATTCAAGCGCCAATGCGTGTTGAACAAAAGAGTCGTTTGGGTTTGTTATTAAAAATTCTTTTAACTGTTCAATTCTGTTCATTGGTTTGCTTTTTCGCCCATTTTGCACCTTATATTTGCATACCTTAGTTGCATAAGCAACTAATTTCACCTGTAAATTTTTTATACATGAAAATCTTGGTGTGCATTAGTAAAACGCCAGATACCACGGCAAAAATAGCTTTCACAGATAACAACTCGAAATTTGCTGAAGCCGGTGTGCAATGGATCATCAACCCGTACGACGAGTGGTATGCGCTGGTTCGTGCCTTAGAACTAAAAGAAGCCGACCCTTCTACAACTATTCATTTGGTAAATGTTGGTGGTGCAGATGCCGAACCCATCATACGCAAAGCCCTCGCATTGGGCGGCGATGAAGCCATCCGCGTAAATACAGATCCTACCGATCCTTTTTCTGTTGCTTCGCAAATTGCAGAAGTAGCAAAAGCAGGTGCTTACGATCTTATTTTAACCGGCAAAGAAACAATCGATTACAACAATGGTTCTGTAGGCGGCATGCTGGCTGAATTATTAGACCTTCCTTATGTGGCACTTGCAACAAATTTGCAAATAGCAGGAACTACGGCAACTATTAAGCGTGAAATTGAAGGTGGCGAAGAAACCGTAGAAGTACAACTACCCCTTGTCGTTAGTTGCCAGAAGGGAATGGCCGAAGCCCGCATTCCAAATATGCGTGGCATTATGGCGGCACGTACCAAACCATTAAAAGTGGTGGATCCTGTTGCGGTTGAAGCTATGACCAAGGTGGCTGAATTTGGTTTGCCGGCTCCTAAATCAGGAGTAAAATTGGTTTCTCCCGATAATGTAGATGAACTGGTTCGTTTACTGCACGAGGAAGCAAGAATGATCTGATCGGTTTAATAGTTCTTTATAAATAGAGGTGACGTTTTGTAACCAGCATAGAAATGCTAATGAACGTTCCTTGCGTCGCACACTTGTACAGCAACAAGTACAGGAGCAAATAATGATTTCGGAAAGTAAACAAACACCTTCCATTTCAAATTTTAAATTATCAAATTCAAAACATGAGTGTTTTAGTTTTTATAGACCACGTTGACGGGCATATTAAAAAAGCCTCACTCGAAGCAGCCAGCTACGGCGCAAAAATTGCCGAACAAACAGGCGATACAGTTGAAGCCGTTGTTATTGGAAATCCAGCCGACCTAACATCTTTAGGTAAGTATGGGGTAAAAAAAGTGCACCAGGTTCAAAATGATGCTTTGCAAAATATTGATGCCCAATTGTACACCAAAGTAGTTGCGCAGGTAGCAGGCGAAACAGGCGCCAAAGTGCTGGTATTTCCAAACAACAGTACAGGCAAGTCTATTGCACCACGTGTTGCTGTTCGCTTAAAAGCCGGTCTTGTTGCAGGTGCCGTGGCATTGCCCGATACGACAAATGGGTTTACTGTAAAAAAGAATGTTTTTTCCGGTAAAGCCTTTGCAAATGTTACCATTAACACAGACGTAAAAGTAATTGCGCTTAACCCTAATGCATTTTCCATTGTTGAAGGTGAAGGGGCCGCGGAGGTTGTACCTTTTAATGCAACTGTGGATGCACCCAAAGTTAAAGTTACCGGTTCTACTAAAACAAGTGGCAAGGTAGCCTTAACCGAAGCCGATGTGGTGGTTAGTGCTGGTCGTGGATTAAAAGGGCCCGAGAACTGGAAAATGGTTGAAGAACTGGCCGATGTTTTAGGTGCAGCACTTGCTTGTAGCCGGCCAGTTGCCGATGCACACTGGCGTCCGCACAACGAACACGTAGGACAAACTGGTATTGCCATTGCTCCTAACCTTTACATTGCCATAGGAATCAGCGGTGCTATTCAACATTTGGCAGGCGTAAACAGGAGTAAAGTAATTGTTGTGGTAAATAAAGACCCGGAAGCGCCTTTCTTTAAGGCGGCAGATTATGGTATTGTTGGAGATGCATTTGAAGTAGTTCCAAAAATGCTGGAAGCAGTAAAAAAAATAAAGGGTATTTCTTAAAAAATTAAAACTCAATGCCATAGCAAATGCTGTGGCATTTTTATTGTTAAAATCAGTAGGTTTGTTACACTTTAGCTAAGCATAAGTTTTTACCCAGGTTTGTATGAAGAAAATAGAATTGGAAATTGTGGCCCTTTCGCATAGTATTACCCAAACACACTCTTACGCAGTAGTATTAGGTGAGGTAAACGGCTTGAGGCGTCTGCCGATTGTTATTGGTGGTTTTGAAGCCCAGGCGATTGCTGTGGCGCTGGAAAAAATGCAGCCGAGCCGCCCCTTAACGCATGACCTTATGAAAAACTTCATGAGTGCTTTTGCGATTGACCTGCACGAGATCATCATTTCTGACCTGCAGGAAGGTATTTTTTATTCTAAGCTTGTTTGCTCCTCTGATAATGATACGATAGAAATTGACAGCCGCACTTCCGATGCTTTGGCTTTGGCTGTAAGGTTTGGCTGCCCCGTTTTTACCTACGAACATATTTTGGAAAGTGCCGGCATAATGATGGAAGATACCGGCAGTTCAAAAAAACGCAAATCCACCTCGCCTACAATTGAAGAAGAACCGGAAAGCAGTGGCAAGGAAAATTTAAAATCCATGTCGCTCGAAGACCTGGAAACTTTGCTGAATGATGTTCTTGATCATGAAGATTACATTCGTGCAATTGCCATTCGCGATGAAATAAATAAGCGCAAAAAAGAAAGTTAAGTTCCCGCTTCAACCATTTTGGTATGATCTTTTTTCCCAATTGCAAAGTCAATTTAGGTTTACATATACTTAATAAAAGAGCCGATGGCTACCACAACCTGCAAACCATCTTCTACCCCATTTCCATTCAGGATGGATTAGAGATCATACAAACCGATTCTTCAAAAGAAATTGATTTTACATCTTCCGGTTTTACCATTGATGGAGCAGCGAATGAAAACATTTGTATAAAAGCATATAATCTTATCAAAAAAGATTTTCCCAAACTGCCCGCAATAAAAATGCACTTGCATAAAGCCATTCCTTTAGGGGCCGGCTTGGGTGGTGGTAGTGCAGATGGTGCATTTACATTATTGTTGCTGAATAAAAAATTCAACCTGGCACTTTCGCAAAAGCAATTAATAGACTATGCTTTACAGTTAGGCAGTGATTGTGCATTTTTTATTATTAACCAACCCTGTTTTGCTACGGGCAGGGGTGAAAATTTAATTCCTGTTTCCCTTGATCTTTCTAATTATAAAATGATCATTGTAAATCCCGGCATTCACATAAATACGGCCTGGGCTTTTAGTTATTTGACCCCTAATGATCAAAGACCGTCGCTGATTGATGTAATTAAATTACCTGTTACGCAATGGAAAAATGAACTGACAAATGATTTTGAAGAACCAATTTTTGACCGCTACACCGAAATAAAAAATACCAAAGAACAATTGTACCATGAAGGCGCTGTGTTTGCTTCTATGACCGGCAGTGGATCATCGGTTTACGGGATTTTTGAAAAAGAGGCACAACCAAAATTTACTTTTCCTCCACATTATTTTATTAAGGAATTAGTGCTGCTGAAATAGTTGCAAAGTCTTATGAAGAATAAAAAGAGCATGGAAAGCCGTTTGCAAATTGTACAATAATGCGCTAACCGTTGATGTGTGCGACGCAACCGGGCTGATAGTAGCAATGCAGTTGATCTCAAAAAATTAATCTGCCAGTGCCAACAAACTATCAATATCCAGTGCTTCGGTAATCATATTTAAATTACCTGCTTCGTCAAGCGTCCAATCTTCTTTTGGGCGGTCCCAGTAAAGTTCTATTCCATTACCATCGGGGTCGTTTAAATAAACCGCTTCTGAAACACCATGGTCGGCAGCGCCGGTTAAAGGGTATTTTGCTATGATTAATTGTTGAATAACATTTGCCAGGTCTTTCCTGGAAGGATATAAAATTGCAACGTGGTAAAGTCCTGCGGTATTAATGGGCGCCGGGCCTGCATTTTTACTGTGCCAGGTATTTAAACCAATGTGGTGATGGTAACCACCTGCTGAAATAAAAACGGCACTTGTGCCATACCATTGCATGATCTCGAAGCCTAAAATGTCGCGGTAAAATTGCAGGGATAATTCAATGTCGGCAACCTTAAGATGCACATGCCCGATACGGGTTTGTGAAGGAATTTTATAGGCCATATTATTTACTTAGCTTTGTTGTTGAATCCTGGTAAATGAAGTTGTCTTCTTCTTTTCTGCACCATAATCTTGATCTGCTGAATCACTAACCGGCAGGGTATCTTCTGTTTTTTCTTACGCTTCTATTACACTACTAAATTAGTTTTTATGCAAACAACTGTAACAACGGTTAACAATACCCAATACTTTTTGGACCTGGAAGAAAAATATGGTGCACATAATTACCACCCGCTACCTGTGGTATTAAACAAAGGAGAAGGTGTTTTTTTGTGGGATGTTGATGGCAAACGCTATTATGATTTTTTAAGCGGTTATTCTGCAGTTAACCAGGGACATTGTCACCCTAAAATTATAAACGCCTTAATTGAACAGGCACAAAAATTAACGCTTACCAGTCGTGCCTTTCACAGCGATATGCTGGGCGAGTACGAGCAGTTTGTAACGCAGCTTTTTGGTTATGACAAAGTACTGCCTATGAACACAGGTGTTGAAGCCGTAGAAACCGCCATTAAGCTGGCAAGGCATTGGGGCTACCGGGTAAAAGGCGTTGCTGCAAATGAAGCAAAAATCATTGTGTGCAAAGAGAATTTTCATGGAAGAACAACGGGTGTTATTTCTTTTAGTACAGATCCATCTGCCTACCAGGATTTTGGTCCTTACTTACCGGGTTTTATACAAATTCCATTTAATAATTTACATGCTTTAGAAGCGGCACTAACAGATGAAACAGTTGTTGGATTTTTGATGGAGCCCATTCAAGGCGAAGCCGGTGTTGTTGTTCCGGACGAAGGTTATATTAAAAAAGCTTACGAATTGTGTAAAGCAAAGAATGTTCTTTTATT
>JAKFCI010000018.1:0-5471 GCA_036676725.1 Chitinophagaceae bacterium | reverse complement strand
AACAAAACCACTAATCTTCATGTCTATACCTAAAGAACCGCGGCAGAAGATGATTAATATGATGTATCTCGTGCTGACAGCAATGCTGGCACTAAATGTATCAGCAGAGATCCTCAATGCCTTTAAAACGGTAAACGACAGCCTGGAAAAAACCAACACGGTTGTTAATAATTCCACCAATACAATCATTGCGTCATTTCAGGAAAAAATGACGGACCCTACTACTGCTGAAAAAGCCCGTTTGTGGTATCCTAAAGCAGAACAGGTAGTAGCTCAATCAAAAACAATCTCAGATTATATTGAGGGTTTGAAAAACCAGATTCTTAAAAATGCTGATTTTAATCCTTCAGAAGGTGACAGCAGTTATAAGATGGATAACCTTGATGTAGCTACCCGTTTAATGGTAGACCAGGGTGCTGGAAAAACATTATTGAAAAATTTGACTGATTATAAGGCAAGTATTTTAAATGTTGATCCTGAAATCAAAGCAGAGTTCGCTAATAACCTGCCAATCAACCTGGCTATGCCTGTAACCCAGAATAAAGGAAACAATACCTGGGAAGCTGCATATTTCAGAATGGTTCCTACTGTTGCCGCTTTAACCATTTTGAGTAAGTTTCAAAATGATATCAGGACAACGGAGAACCGCGTAGTTTCTTTTTTGCATAATAAAGTTGGACAGGTTGCTGTACGATTTGACACTTATGCAGCTGTAATCGGTCAAAGTTCTAATTATCTGATGCCTGGCCAGGAGTTGGAAATCACCGCTGGTGTAGGTGCATTCAGTAAAGCAGCTAAGCCAATCATAACTATTGGTAATTCAAACGCTGCTCTTGGCGAAGACGGTGCAGCACATTACAAAACAACTGTTAGTGACGTGGGCACAAAGTCAATTCCGGTAAGTATAACATATACAGACCAGGAAGGAAAGCAACAAACCATTAAAAAAACCGTTGAATACACTGTAGGACAGGCTAATGCTTCCATTGCTTTGCCAAAAATGAATGTTCTTTATATAGGTGTTGATAACCCGGTAAACATTGCTGCCAGTGGTGGTGCTGAACAACTACAGGTTTCCATTTCAGGTGGCGGTGGTAGTATCTCTGGATCCAGAGGTAATTACGTAGCCAGGGTTAATTCAATCACCGATGAATGCCGTATATCTGTTTCGGTTGATGGAAAACTGGCAGGTGCCCAAAATTTCAGGGTGCGTACCATTCCTGACCCGGTTGCAACTGTAGGTGGTAATATGAGTGGTGAAAATGTAGCGGCTGGTGCCTTTAAAGCTCAGGCTGGTGTGGGTGCATATGTTAAGGATTTTCCTTTCGAATTGCAATACAGGGTAACTGGTTTTACAGTTGTAGGAGATACTCCTGATGGAGATATTGTGGAAGCTGTTTGTACAGGAAATACATGGAGTCCGCAGGCAAGAACCCTGATAAACAATTTAAGACCAGGTGCATTGATTACCATCGAAAATATTAGGGCAACTGGTCCTGATGGCAGAAGCAGAAAATTGCCTTCATTACTTTATAACATTAAATAACAGAAAATATGAAAGGCCGTATTATTAAAGTTGGCATGTTGATGGTTCTTTTCGGCTTCATCGTCGAGGATGCCACTGCACAACGCAGGGCTCGAAGAAGAACAGAGACCACTACCGAGCAGCAACAGCAACAACAGGAAAATAATAATACCACAGCACCTACTTATAATGCCTATGGCAATATACCTATCAGGGTTGATAGTTCAGGTGGTGGTTATAATGATTCTGTTGTAAAAAAATCATTGCGCCCGGATGCGGCCTTCGATAAAGATTTTGTCACAGACCGTACACCATTACCTTATGAGCATTTAAGATGGGATGATGCACTGTATGCACAAAAAGTTTGGCGTGAACTGGATCTCCGTGAAAAATTAAACCAGACTTTTCGTTATAAAGCCGAAGATGACAATGGTGACCAACGTTTTATCAGCATGTTATTAAAAGCTGTAAAAAGTGGTGAAGTTGTAGCATTTGCTGATGACCGGTTCACTACACCATTAAGTAGTGAAGAAAATGCAGCAATTACTGCAGGTGGTCCCCAGGATACCGTTGCAGTTAGAGATATAGATGATCCAAATAAGATTGTTGAATATGTTGTAACTCAAACAAGTTTTGATCCGGAAACAGTTTTAAAGCTTCGTATTAAGGAAGAATGGGTTTTTGACCGTGAAGCAAGCCGTTTATTTGTTCGCATCCTGGGTATTGCTCCTTTAAAAACGCAATATTTCCCTAACGGACAGGAACGTGGTAGTTCTGTAATGTTTTGGGTTTATTATCCTGATCTCAGACCAATTTTAGCAAAGTATGAAGTATATAATCCTAAAAATATGGGAATGGGACGTATGACATGGGAGGAATTGTTTGAAAGCCGGATGTTTAGCAGTTATATTACAAAATCTACTTTGGATAACCCTTCTAATGCTAATATTCGCCAGATAGTAAAAGACCCGATCTTAACCTTACTTGAAGGTGAAAATATTAAAGATCGAATCTTTAATTACGAGCAGGATCTTTGGTCTTATTAATTTTGAAACTAAGAAAATACAAACCCCTGTTTACAGGGGTTTTTTTTATTGCATGAAAAAATATTTAAAAAATACCTGTTAGTGGTATAGGAAATGTCAAATATTGTTGTACTTTTATCTCGGTTTTTCATAGGATATTGGATTTTAAAAACGGGGCTGGATTTCTATCCGGGCCCCATTTTTTTTTATTACCCTTTTATGAATTTCTATCCTGATTTTGTCCATTAAAATAAGCCTTAACCAACCTGGCTTTGGACAATCCAACAACCGCAGCCAGTTCCGCTTCTGATTTTTTCCTTATGTTTTTTACAGATCTGAAATGTTTTAATAAACTTTCCGCCGTTGATTTTCCAATGCCTTTGATACTTTCAATCTCATTTTTGAATGTGCCTTTGCTTCTTTTATTCCGGTGAAAACTAATTCCGAAACGATGCACTTCATCACGTATTCTTCGGATCATTTGTAATCCGGCAGATTGATAAGGAAGTTTCAGCGATTCCTTATCACCTGAAAAAAAAATTTCTTCTTCATTCTTTGCTAATCCTATAACAGTTGTTTTACCCAGTGCATCTAGATCTTTTAAGGCTTCCATAGCTGCATTTAACTGTCCTTTTCCGCCATCGATAATAACCAATTGAGGAAAAGGAGTTTCTTCATCCAGCAATCGTTTATAGCGCCTGTAAACAGCTTCTTTCATTGAAGCAAAATCGTTAATGCCTTCTACGGTTTTTATGTTAAAGTGGCGGTAATTAGATTTATCAGGTTCTCCGTTATAAAAACTAACCATTGCTGAAACCGGGTAACTTCCCTGGAAATTAGAGTTATCAAAACATTCAATGCGCTCAGGTAAATAGTTTAATTGTAAATCTTTTTTTAATTGTTCAAGGGTTTGCAGATGTTTATTGCTTTTGTCCTTTTTCAGTTTTTGTTCTTCTATAAAATAGTTCACGTTCTTTAAGCTAAGGTCAAGCAATTTCTTTTTTTCACCGGCTTTTGGTACAGTGATCGTTGTTTCTGATTCTGGGTATTCGATGGCAAAAGGAACAATGATTTCTTTAGATTCACTCTTAAATGTAGATCGAAGTTGTGCAATGGTGAATGAAAGAATTTCTTCTGCCGATTCATCAAGGTGTGTTTCAACCTTAATCGTTTTTGTTTGCGAAATAGTGCCATTGGTAACCATCAGGAAATTGACATAAGCTATATCATCTTGTTTGATAATGGAGAAAACATCAATATCATTTAACCTGTTGCTAACCACCACTGACCGGGCTTTATAATTTTCCAGGTATTCAATTTTTTTCTTCATTTGGGCAGCCTTTTCAAATGCCAAATGCTGTACATACTCTTTCATTTGGTATTTGAATTGTTGAATAACGGGTGACAGGTTTCCTTTTAATAAATTTTTTACCTGCTGCAGGCCTGCATGGTAATCTTCAGCTGTTTGCAGGTTTTCACATGGACCTTTGCAATTTCCCAAATGATATTCAAGGCAGACTTTAAATTTTCCCTTTTCAATATTTTTTTGGGTGAGGTTTAATGAGCAGGTTCTTAATGGTATGGTTTGTTTAATAAATTCAAGCAAATCCCGCAGTTGCCTGATGGAAGTGAAGGGTCCAAGGTATTCTGAACCATCATTTATTACCCGGCGTGTAAGGTATACCCTGGGGAATGGTTCATTTTTAATGACGATAAATGGATAACTCTTATCATCTTTTAAATTGATATTGAACCTTGGCTGGAATTGTTTTATCAGCGAGTTTTCTAATAAGAAAGCATCCTGCTCAGAATCTACAATGGTAAATTCAATCTTTCGTATTCTGTTTACCAGTTCATGTGTTTTGTAACTGGCTAATGTTTTGTTGAAATACGATGAGATCCTTTTACGCAGGTTTTTCGCTTTTCCTACATAAATCAATTCGTTCGCAGCGTCAAAATATTTATATATTCCCGGGTAGTGGGGCAAGCTTTTAGCAATAAGCTGAAACTCCGCAGAGGTCATTCACACAAATATTTATTAGTTATTCCAAATTACTTTCATGGTCTTTGTTTGTTCCGGCATACCAGCTTTTTGTATAGTTGTAACCACCTGGAATCGTTCATTAACCTGCCATAATAACCTTCTTTGAATAGTACTGTCCTTATTTGCCTGGTAGCGATTTAAAATAATGGTACTTATCTTATCTTCTTCTCCATTGCCTGGTGTAATGTGAATCTCCTGTCTTTGCAGTTCTGCATCTTTTTCAACAGGTGTATAAGTAAGGATCACTTTTTTAAGCATATCATCATAATACTCTGATTCAGTATATTTTTCTTTGAATTTCTTTTTTGAAAGGTCAGGCGCTTCTAAAAAGTCTTTAGCTAATTGCCTGAATTCCTCCCGCGGAACAAAGCTTGTATCAGAAACTGAATCCTGGATGATAATTTTTTTGATGGCATAAACTGAAGTATCTACATGTGCCACCTGGCTATTTAAAAAGGATATGACCGGGAAATATTTTTCTTTTTCATCTTCTGAATTTTTGCAGGCCATAAATAATACCAGGGAGAAGGAAATAAATAATGGGAAACCTTTTTTCATGTAATTATTTTTCATTTTTGTTTGCCAGGGAATGAATTACGATAAAGCTTCAATTATTAACTATTGAATGATGATGAAAATATTCCTTGTTTAAAAAGAAGTAAAATTAGCTGAAATCCATTTTAATAAAAAAAAGCCCCGCAATAATATGCGGGGCCCTAACAAAGCAGATAGTGTTGGCTACTCATTTAAACCGATACCCACTTTTAAACCAAAATCAAAAAGATTTTCTTTAACAGGGTATTTGTCTACAAAACTTGATAATATTTGATACCTGACTTGCGGACCTACCTGCCAGTTAAGCTTGCCGGTAGAATAG
>JAKFCI010000017.1:0-4290 GCA_036676725.1 Chitinophagaceae bacterium | reverse complement strand
AAAACTTTAGTTCGGTTCATTCCAATCAAAAATGGATGCACGTAGAATTCCAGCAATTTGAAAAAATTTACGATCAACTGCGATTCAATATTTATAATGAAGGATATTTTGGTACTAATATCCGCTTGCGGGGGCAGGCGACAGTTGCAGAGGCAAGAGATGCCGCAGCGCCCATGATGCAGGAAAGCGAAGTTTCTGCAAACAAAAAAGAAAGCCTGACTGGTGCTGTTGCCGATTCGACAACATCTGCTTCTATAGTTCACAAAAAAATACTGAACAACGAAGGCATTAACATTCGAAAAAATTTCAACGAGACTGCGTTTTTCTTTCCTGAATTAAGAACAGATAAAGATGGCAACATAGAGTTTTCTTTTACAACACCCGACGCACTTACACGCTGGAAACTGCAAACATTCACGCATACAAAAGACCTGCAATTAGGGTTAGCGCAAAAAGAAATAGTGACGCAAAAAGAGTTAATGGTTCAACCAAATGCACCAAGATTTTTAAGGCAGGGTGACCAAATGGAATTCAGCGCTAAAATTGTAAACCTTTCAGGCAAGGAATTTACGGGGCAAGCCGAATTTCAATTATTAGATGCAACTACAAATCAACCCGTGGATGGTTGGTTCATGAACACCTTTCCAAACCAATATTTTACGGTTGCTGCAGGTGGTAGTGAGGTTGTAAAATTTCCTATGGAAGTGCCTTATCAGTTTACAAATGCAATTGTTTGGCGCATTATAGCAAAAGCTGGCAATTATAGCGATGGCGAAGAAATGATGCTTCCCATCTTAACCAATAAAATATTGGTAACAGAAACTTTGCCTTTGCCTATGCAAGGTTCAGGCACAAGAACTTTCACCTTCGATAAACTTTTAAAAGGCACAAGCGAAACTCTAATAAACCATGCACTGACAGTTGAATTCACTTCCAACCCGGCGTGGTACGCCGTTCAGGCCTTACCATTTTTAATGGAACCGAAAAACGAAAGTGTAGAAGCTACGTGGAACCGTTATTATGCAAATGCGCTTGCGGGCAAAATCGTTAGTGCTTCTCCACGCATCAAACAAATTTTTGCTACCTGGAAAACATTTGATACAACCGCTTTGTTATCTAACCTGCAAAAAAATAGCGAATTAAAATCGGCCTTGCTTGAAGAAACACCTTGGGTGCTTGAAGCAAAAAATGAAGAACAACAAAAGAAAAACATTGCCCTTCTTTTTGACCTTGTTCGTATGGACAGCGAATTAAAAAACAGCCTTCAAAAACTGGTGCAAATGCAAACAGAAGGCGGAAGTTTTGTGTGGATGAAAGGCGGACCGGATGATCGTTACATAACACAATACATAGCAACAAGCATAGGCCAATTAAAAAAGCTTGGTGCTGTTCCATCGCTTCACCAAAAAGATATTAACCAGGTGTTGCAAAAAGCAGTTAGCTATTTAGATAAAAAGATAAAAGAAGATTACGACAAACTTGTAAAAAACAAATCAAAACTAAACGAACAGCAAATTGGTTATTTACAGGTTCAGTATTTGTATATGAGAAGTTTTTTAAATCAGGAAATTGCGCCTGCAATTAAAACAGCTTACAATTTTTACAGGAACCAGTCCAAACAATTTTGGATGAAAAATAATAAATACATGCAAGGCATGATTGCTTTATCGTTGCACAGAACCGGCGATAAGCAAACTCCAATAGCTATTTTAAAATCTTTAAAAGAAACAGCGATTGTTCATGAAGAACTTGGCATGTATTGGAAGGATAACCATTATGGGTATAGTTGGTTTTGGTGGCATGCGCCTATTGAAACGCAGTCATTATTAATAGAAGCTTTTTCTGAAATTGGTAAAGACACTAAAACAGTTGATGCATTAAAAACATGGTTAATTAAAAACAAACAAACCAATAATTGGAAAACTTCAAAAGCCACTGCCGATGCGTGTTATGCCTTATTATTACAAGGCACTGAATGGTTAACAAATGAACCAGCTGTTCAAATTAACCTAGGCACGACCGTTATAACCAATTCAAATAAAGGGAGCGAAGCAGGCACAGGTTATTTTAAACAAACCATTGAAAGCAATTTGGTAAAACCTGCAATGGGCAAAATTTCTGTAACGGTACAGCAACCAAAAGATCAAACAACAAATAAACCAATCAATGCGCCATCATGGGGTGCTGTTTACTGGCAGTATTTTGAAAACCTTGATAAAATAACACCTGCAAATACACCATTGCAATTAAGTAAAAAATTATTCATCGAAAAAAATACAGATCGCGGACCTGTTTTAATTCCTGTTTCAGGAGGTGCTGTTTCCGTAGGCGATAAAATAAAAGTGCGCATTGAATTGAAAGTCGACAGGGATATGGAATATGTGCACATGAAAGACATGCGTGCATCTGCATTAGAACCTGTAAATGTTTTAAGCGGCTACAGGTGGCAAGGAGGTTTAGGCTATTACGAAACAACAAAAGATGCGAGTACTAATTTCTTTTTTAATTATTTACGAAAAGGAACTTACGTTTTTGAATATCCGCTTTTTGTTTCGCATGCTGGCCAGTTTAGCAATGGCATTACAACCATACAAAGTATGTACGCACCGGAGTTTAGCGCTCACAGCGAAGGTGTTAGGTTAGTGGTTGAATAAGCCAACTTATATTTGTTTATGCAAGTTGATTACCTGATTGTTGGCCAAGGTATTTGTGGCACTTTGCTTTCGTGGTATTTGCACCAGGAAGGAAAAAGTTTTGTGGTGAGACTTTTGCAGAGCAGGAAGCTGACATGAGTCAGGGTCTGCGATCACGCTTCGACTTTGTTGATCCGGAGGATTAACCAGGTGGGATCGAAGAAATACCCGAATGATTTTTCTAGAAGGCGGCGTTCACACTTAGAACGTACGATTTACCTGACCAATAATCGGATAGTTTATCTATTTAGCATGGGAGTCTTACTTAATAATTCATTGCGGATTGAAACATTGATCGCGTCTTCAATTTGGTAAAAACGTGCAGCTACTGCTGTATTGACATCCTTCTTTACGATTTTGTAATACTTTTCCCTTAAGCTCAGTTCTGCCTTTTGGATTGAAGCACTTTCTGCCACCATTTCATCAGCACTCGCATCGTCAAGTGCAGTTTTTGCTTTATCGAGGTAGGTGTCCATCAACTCAACCCGGCGAGTTCCGACGTCGAAACGCTCTTTTTCATATTTTTCATAAATGGGCCAGAACTTAACAGCTTCATCATCAGTCAAACTCAGATAACCGGATACCATCTCTTTTTTTTCTTTTTGGAAAGCTGCACGGATAAGTTCCGCTTCTGTTTGTTGTGCGTAAACGGTTCCGCCCAGAATTATTAACAGAAAAATCAGGAGAGGTTTCATGGTGTTATTTTTTAATAAATATATTTTATTATCACATAAGATCAATTGTTAACCTAAAAAAGAAG
Organism: Chitinophagaceae bacterium; assembly: GCA_036676725.1. GTDB lineage: Bacteria > Bacteroidota > Bacteroidia > Chitinophagales > Chitinophagaceae > Flavisolibacter. Next base: position 837 of record JAKFCI010000017.1, on the reverse strand, counting down.
TCCGTTTTCTTACCGACAGTGCTCGCTGTTTCATAAATGATAAATAAAACTTTCTCAGCAGGATTAAAACTGATAAGTTGTTTAAATTGATGATGATTTGATTTTATGGTAAAGACAATCTTAGTCCTGATTATTATTGTTCTGACGAATGCTTGTGACGTTCTTGCACAAGCTCAGGGAATGAAACCCGATTCGGCTGCGATCAGCCAAGCGCAAATTCGCACGCAACTTGAGCGAAAACAAATTCTGAATCTTGAGGCCTATAAAGAGAACCGGGCTATTGCGCAGCAAAAAAAGCGATTGCAAAACTTAAGGCGTTATTGCGATAAAATTGATGCATTCTTCGAAAGAGGACTGGATACAACAAGAATTTATCAGAAAACAAAAGCATTCGAAAAGGTTTATACTCTGGCGACCAGCAGCATACTTACGGGTGAAGATTTTAGTTCCTACCGGGATCTCAACGCTGGTGGTTTGTTGCTGGAACAATTGTTGACCCAGGTGAAACTGGAACGAACAAAGATTTACGAAAATTTGAGAAACATCGAGCGGATGCAACTGGAACTCGATTCGATGGTAATGGATACTGCTATTTATGTTTTGCCTTCTGACAGCATCCGGCAGCAACATACAGTTCGTTCTCTTATTTCCATTAACCGGAAAATTGAGCCGATGGATAGTTTGCTCAGGGTCAGTGGATTCGAAGTGATGGAAATAACGGCGAGATTGAATTCGTTGGTCGGACGGATTGAATCAAGCATGAATGTTCTTGAAACAAAGAGAACCTTCCTTATTTCTAACTTCACGAAAAAAGAAACGCCGTACTTATGTGAGTCT
>JAKFCI010000016.1:0-7979 GCA_036676725.1 Chitinophagaceae bacterium | reverse complement strand
AAAGTGAATCGCCACGGTTGCCTATTTTTTGCATGATAGCTGGAAATACGCCACGTGTATAACTGGAGGTATAAATTTCACTTTCTGATAATACGGCTACGTAATAAAGTTCTTGTGCATTTAGTTGTTGTAATACACGAAAACGAACGGCATCAGGTTCTTCATGCAAGGCATTAATTTCTTTTACAAAATATTCTTTCGCCTTCTTCTCCATTCTTTCGTTCAAGGCATCCCAACCATACAATTTTTCTTTTTGCAGCACACGGTCCATATAATCAAGCCTCGTTTTAACCAATAGCTTGTAATACTTCACATCGTTATCCTTTACGGCATCTATTTCTTCTATTTTCTGTTTGCCACTTAAAATGTTATCTAAAAAAGGAAAATAAAGTTGTCCGCTGCCACCACTTGTTGCCATTTTAGAAACGGCCTTGATCATTGGATCATCTATTTTGCGAATTGCATAACCCAATTGGTTATTTGCAGAAGCGTAATCGTACAAACGACGCGGATATTTATAAGCTGCAATCAACAACAAACTATCCCGGAAAGGCAAGTCTGGATTGTCGTTCAGCGTTTCAAAAATTTTCTCGGGATGGTTATTTGTATATTTTTTTAAAAGAGATTGGCGGGCCGTGCGGTAACCTGCGTTCTTATTGAAGGCAGTACTGCTTAAAACCATCGTACCCACTTCATAACTATTCTTTTCAATGATGCCCTCGATCGAAGCACCCGACTTATGCCTGTTCATGGCAGTTTCGTATACGTCGATGATTGAAGGAAAATTGCTTGGATTGATCTTCCTGCTTTTGTAGGTTTTGGCAAAATTTTTCAGGATGTTGTTTAATCCATCGAGGTAAACCAACTTGCTGTTGTGAACAAGAGAAGTGTCCGCTTCTATTGCGCACTGCAAAGCATCTACCTTTTGAATAACGCCCTGCGTAACCATAAAATTCAGGTCATCATCATTAGAAATATGAAAAAGGGCATCAGTTTTACCGTCGGCCTTCAAAATATTTTTTTGTTCTTTATCTATCAGGTCGTGCCAGCGTGCCCTGTTAATGGGCGGTTTACAACCCTTATTTACGCTTGTTTGTGCCGAAAGGTTTAAACCAGGTAGAGAAAGTAGACCAAGAAAAAGTAATCGTAAGGTAGAGTTCATTCGCCCCATGTTGCAAATTTAATACCTGCTTCTTTAAAGGATTTATAAATCAATAGGTTACTAAGACCGGAATTTGGGAAAAGCAGTTGCAAACTGCCCAAAATAGCAGGGTTTGCATTAATTTTTCATTAAGTCTTTGTGAACTGATGTGCTAAAACATAGGCTGATAACAATTTCATGTACGTTTGCCCCATAAAGATTGATTAAATGGAGAATCGCCCAATAAAAGTGCTGATTGCCGATGATGAGCCGGATATTTTAGAAATTCTTAAATATAATTTGCTAAAAGAAGGATACCAGGTAGTTACCGCAAAAAACGGGGATGAGGCCATTGAAAAAGCAAAACAAACCAACCCGGATCTTATCATTTTGGACATCATGATGCCTGAAAAAAATGGCGTAGAAGTTTGCGAAATTTTAAGGGCACAACCACAGTTTAAAGAAACATTGATTATGTTTTTGACGGCTTTGAGCGATGAAGCCACCCAAATAAAAGGTCTTACTACAGGCGCAGATGATTATATAAGCAAACCGGTTAGTCCCAATGTTTTTATCAGCAAAGTGCAATCGCTTTTGCGAAGAATTAAAAAAACGGAGGATAAAACAGTTGCTGTAAATGGTTTGGAAATAGATCCTGAACGTTTTGTCGTTCGCTATAATGGGCAGGAATTTTCTTTGGCAAAAAAAGAATTTGAACTTCTTTACCTGCTGGCATCTAAAGCGGGACGTGTTTTTTTACGCAATGAAATACTGAGCCAGGTTTGGGGTAATGATGTAATTGTTGGTGACCGTACCATTGATGTACACATCAGGAAGATCCGGCAAAAATTGGGTGTAGATTGCATTACTACCGTAAAAGGCGTCGGATACAAGTTTGAGTTGACATGTTAAACACAAAAAATTTAACCCCCCAGGGCTTAGCCGCATTAACTGCTTTTCTTCTTTCGCTACCTATTAGTCTTGGCATTTATATTTTGCACGAAAACTGGGTTGAAGCAGTTGTTTCATTTTTACTGATACTTGCGGGAAGCTATTTGCTTATTTTTTATATCATCAGGCAATTTATTTACAGGAATATCAAACTCATTTACAAGTTTATTTATCAAACAAAAGCCAGCAAAAAGCAGGAGATGTATTACAAGTATGTGCTCCCTCAAAAAAGTATCGACGAAGTGCGTTTGGACGTAGAAGCATGGGGAGAACAACAACGAAATGAAATTGAATTACTAAAGAATAACGAGGCTTTCCGTAAGGAGTTTTTGCAAAACTTATCGCACGAGTTTAAAACACCTGTTTTTGCCATCCAAGGTTACATTGAAACTCTTTTGCAAGGCGCTATGATGGATGGACCAACCAATGAAAGGTTTCTAAAAAAAGCTTCGAAAAATGTTGAAAGACTTGTGCACCTGATCCAGGACCTGGACGAAATTTCAAGGCTGGAAAGAGGTGAATTAAAATTGAATAAAGAAAATTTTGTTATACAGGATCTTGTCCGGGAAGTATTTGAAAGTTTATCGATAAATGCCGAACAAAGAAGAATACATTTTGGAATAAAAAAAGGCTGCGAACAACCGTTAGTTGTGTTTGCTGATAAAGAAAAGATACGACAGGTAATTATTAACCTGGTAGATAATGCCATAAAATATGGTAAAGATGGGGGTTCAATTACGGCAAGTATGTATAACACCGATGGCAAGAATATTTTAGTAGAAGTAAGCGATGAAGGCGAAGGCATTTCAGAAGAAAACCTATCCAGGATATTTGAACGTTTCTACCGAACACCAGAAGGCAGAAGCCGCGATGTAACAGGTAGCGGGCTTGGACTTGCTATTTGCAAACACATTATAGAAGCCCATGGTCATAGTATGCACGTAAGGAGCACGGAAGATGTTGGCACCACAATCGGGTTTACATTGAGTGCAAAAAAAGATTAAACTGAAATTGCTGTTACAGGTTCAACCTGCATTGAACGGTGTTTTTTCTTAAAATACAGAATTGATACTAATGTAAAAACGATTCCCGCAACTGATGTTAGGAGTACGAGGTTTGTATAGAAATTTAACCAGTTCAATTGAATTTTAAAAATAGTTTTGGTTAACACCACACCTACACTTGCCAGATAACCAAAACTATCCGCTATATAAATTAAAAATCCAACGTTACCGGCATATTTAAATGCAGCTAATAAGCGATCAAATAAAATACTGTTGTAAGGAATGTAGGTCATATATAGACCAAGCCCTACAAGCGTCATCCAGTTAAAGGTATTTACCTGCTGCTGCAGATAAAGCCAGGTTACAATTCCGGATAATAAAAAACCGGTCAGCATCATCCATTGCGCTATAAAAAAAGCTTTCAGGTTATTTCTAATAACTACCATGCCTCCAATCATAACCAAGATAATAATGGAAATAAGTGTTTCTGTTTTTGCAAATACGCTTGGCAAAAATTCTTCACCAGAATCGCGCCACATATCCGCCATAAAACTATCCCGCACTTCGCGTAAAACGGTTACAAAAATGTAAACCAGCACCAACGAAATTATTCCTGGTAAAAACAACTTTAAAAATGCTTTACGGTTGCTTGCAAGCATTGGAATTCTTACCGTTTTATGTGCAACATCAGCAGCATCTGGCGGCGGTATTCTTTCTAATAAATACACGAAAAATAAAAGTGGAAAAAAGAAAATAAGTGCGGTAACAAAAGGCATCCAATATTCATTTACCTGCCAGGAGGTCATTACAAATTGCGCAACAGATTTTGCAATGCCCGATCCAAAAATAAAACTCACAGCGAGTGCTGCGCCAATAAAATCTGTTGCCTTTCTCCCTTCTACATAAGAAAAGACAACACCCCACAACATACCTAATGGAAAACCATTTAATATCAATACCCAAAAATTATAAGGTGGAGGAATGAGTGCAAATAATAACCAGGCAAACCATGAAATACTGACAAGCAACAAAATCAATTTGCCTCGGCCCACTCGTTGCATTTCGCTAATAAACTTAATGCCGTAAAATTTACTGAGCATGTATCCTGCAACCTGTGTAATTACTAAAATGACCTTATAATTAAGGCCTGCTATCTCATACCCCTCGTAGGCAGCAACATTAAATGCTTTGCGAAAAGAAAAGATGCATGCGTAAGTAGCAAAACAAATAACTGCGGCAAAAATTGACGTATAAATAGGATTTTTAAAAACAAATGAAGTGCCCTGCAAATTGATTATTTACTTCAATATATAAAAAGGTTTTGGATGTTTCCTGAATTGAATGGAAATGCTTCTCGGCGAACGCTTAAAAATTTATTCAAACAAATTCTGCGTATTTAAGTTCACAATGCACAAGTTGTTCACCTTTCTAAATTGAAAAAACGAAAATAGGGTGAGCGGCACAGTTATTTTATAGTGAATGATAAAACTATATGCAAACCAATTTTCAGGTTTTCGCTTCTTACCTAGAAACAGAAACTTATTTACAGAAAAACGAGTTGCTAAGACGTGTAAAAAAAGATGAGGAAGAAAAAAAGCCAAGTAAATTCAATCTTATTCAACTTTTAAATGCCTTATGTTTTTACCAGATGTATAAGGATAAAAGCGGGAAGGTTTTTGTTTTATAAGGCGTAAAAAAATGCTTAAGCCAAACCCATTTATAACCAAATAAAATAGTGGTGAAAAAAAAGACCGCCAGTATAAACTGGCGGTCGTGCACAATGAGACAGGTCTACTAAAATCTTGTCCAGCCTTTCCACCACGATGCATCTGCACCTGCATTCGCAATGGCGCCGCGGAATGTTACGGTACTCATTCCTGATAATTTTGCATCAGTAAAAGAAGCGCCGGTTGTAGCAGGTGAAGGCCCGAATGGGGTTGGATCTAAATTGCCGTAGTTAAAAGGATTCACTAATTTGGCATCTTCAACTGTTGTAACAATAGTATTTTTAAAATAACTGTTTGCAAACCAATCCTGGATCGATGCATCGCTTGCACCCGTTGCATTTGGATTACCGGCTGCATATTTTACAGGCACATCGCAACCGGCAATAATTGTGTTCCTGATGCGCAAAGAGCTATCCGCAATATTTAAATCAGTTGCTCGTCCTTTACTTGCATCAATCAAAACACCAATCGGCCAACCAATTATTACCGAATTAAAAATTGAAATGGATGAATTTCTCCGAATTTGAACAGCAGCTAAGAAATTTGAATTTCCCTTGTTGGAAAGTGCCGCCTTCGGACCAATTAAAGTAAGGTTGCTGAACACAGCGCTGGTTTGAGGTTGCGTGGTTGTTCCATTTGCATCGTTATCACTTTCCATTGCTTCTGATTTTGAAATATCGGCGCTGGAAGAATCACGAATGACCAAACCAAATTGAACCTTTCCACGATAACCATTATCGGTATCAAAATCATCATCCTGGGTTTTATAGGCTATTAAATAGTTTGCATTTACATTTCCGCCAAACCATTCAAACGCATCATCTTTCGCATAACTAACCTGTATATGGTCTAAAGTTGTACCGCTGCCAACTCCACCCATTGTAAGGCTATTAATTTCTTTATCCGGCAAAAAAGCATAGCCCGCATATTCAATGCGCACAAATTTTAAAGTTCCACTGTTATCGCTATCATCTGTTCCACCATACAAACCATTGCCAGCAGCATCATTAACACCACCCTCAATTTCACCAGTACCAGCCTGACCGTTATAAGAAGTATTGACTTTTGCTTTTCCCAAAATTACAATACCAGCCCAGTCGCCTGAACGCGGTGTGGATGAAGCAGATGTAAATACGATTGGTTTATCTACAGTGCCGACGGCATTTATTTTTGCACCTCTTGTAATTACTAATCCACCAACCGGGTCGGTAAACTGGCCTTTAATAATTGTTCCGGCTTCTATGGTTAACGTAGCACCGTTGGTAACATAAACAATGCCTTCCAGTGTATAGGAATTGGCAGCACGCAAAACTGTGTCCTTATCCAATTTTCCTTTTAATGCAATTGCCTGCCCTGTTGTACCATTTCCTGGGTTTGGACCAGGAACTATAATCGTATTGCCATCTTCGACAATTTTGCGACAGCCCGAAGAAATAATTGCTGCGCAAGCGGCGAGATAAAGTAACTTTTTCATACTTGTTTTTTAAAAATTTTCTTTTGTTTTATTTAATGAAGTTGTAAGCGAATGTGATCCCTATGTTGGTTCCGTATTTCCTGCTGATGGCTATTGCATCAGCGGCCTTTTTAAAATTTTCATTATCATCCAGGTCGTGGTAGAAATAAGCTCTTTGATTGAGGACATCAGAAACATTTAATTTGATCTCTGCCTGCTCGTTCAATATTTTTTTTGCGATTTGCAAATCGAGTATGGGTCTTGGATGTTCCCAAATTGCAGGAATCTGGTCGTTTCCTACATAAATTATTCTTCTTCCTATTTGGTTGAATAATAGGGTTGTGCTTATACCTGCTTTTTGCAGATCGTATTGCAATGCCATATTAACCAGGTAAGGCGATTGTCCTTGCATCGGACGATCGATGCCTGCAGTTTTATCTTTAACCCTATTGTAGATGTAAGAAAGGTTTCCAGAAAGAGTGAAGTTTTGTAATGCATCGAGGAAATCTAATTTTTTCCTTCCTTCTATTTCCACACCAAATCCCTGTGCGTTTTTTGCATTTAAATAATTAAACGTATTGCTGGTTCCTGCGCCGGACTGGTTAAAATATAATTCGATCGGGTTATTAAATTTCTTGTAAAAAACACCGGCTGTAAACAATTCACCTGCTCTTGGATAAACCTCGTAACGGAGATCGGCATTCGTAATTTTTGTTCTTTGCAAAGCTGGATTACCTAAAACTGTTGCACCTAATTCAAAATCAAAAAATGCAAAGGCAGAAAGTTCTCTTAACTCTGGTCGAATAACAGTTTGCGATCCGGAAACCCGAATATTTGTTTTCTCATTTACTTTTAAAGTAAGGTTTGCACCAGGCAAAACATCAACAACCTTGCTATACACATGGCGTGGATCACTTTTTCTTTCACTGCCTACTAATTGATCGAAGTGTTCTAAACGAGCACCCCATACCAACCTTATCATATCATTAAACTGGTTATCAAATTGCAGGTAACCGGCATTCAAAATTGTGTTTGCCATATACCTGAAACGATTACCACTTAACTCACCGAAATTGAATTTAAAATCATCATTGGCATCAAAGTTTTCAGGATTAAAAATGGTCGATTCATTTTGTGATAATAATGCTTCCGATGAACCATCACTTTTTCTAAGAAAAACAGAAAAGGGTCTTGAATCGAACAAACGATCACGAACCTGCATCATATATCCGCCTTTCAAAGTTTGCTTGTAACCAAGCCAGTTAAAAGATTTAGAAACGTCAGCGCCCCCATTGTAGATGTAGTCGTTAAGGTTGGAGAAAAAACGGCTGCCTGATTTCTGTGATAAATTATCAGAGATCAATAATAGAAACGGTGCATTGGCAACATCTCTTTTCTGGTTGTATTGAATCCTTCTTTGGTCCGGTACATATTGGTCCAGAATTGTAAAACCGCCATACCACTTTGCTCTTATTTGTGACTGAGGAAATGTGTGTTCTCCAATTACCTGTGTATTGTAATAAGTGGTAGAACGAAAACCGAGTTCTTTAGCACTTACATTTTCGCCTAAATTCGGATCACGTTCAAAGTCAAGCCCGGTACGTAAAGTAGTATAATCAGAAGCATTTACATTGAATAGATTCTTAAAACTAATCTTGTGATTATTGTTGAATTGCATGGAAAGATTTGCTAATCCTCCCCAC
>JAKFCI010000015.1:0-3405 GCA_036676725.1 Chitinophagaceae bacterium | reverse complement strand
CTGTAATATGCATCTTCGATAGCATAGACAGTAGAAGACATTTTAGCTTTGTTTACCGGCGGTTTTGTATCGGTTTGTTTGCTGCCGGTAGCAAGAGCCGTTAATTTTTTTGCCCAATCAAACATCCAGAAAATACCGGTAAGGGAAATAATGAGCAACACTACTAAAGAATAAAAACCAAGAACACTATGTAAATCCCAATTCAGCCTCTTCCAGTTCTTCGTTTTAAAATTGATACGAAAAGCCTGTCTTAAAAACTTTTTTTGTTTAGGCCACCAGATGATTAACCCGGTAATACAAATAATAAAGAAAATAAGCACATTCCATCTTACAATTTCATTGCCCAGTTTACCCAGATGCAGATTTATATGCAGTTTTACTATCCAATTGAAAAAGTCGGTTTGCAAATTTCTGACACCAACTACCTGTAAGGTATAAGGATTGACTGAAATGGCTTTTTCTGTTTTAGTATGAACAATGATTGCAGCATTCGCTTTTTCTTTAAACCGGATTTGTGTGATGCTGTCTTTTGGGTATAGGTTTTTTACTACTGCGGTTATTTCATGAAGCGGTTTTCGTTCCGCATTATCAGGTGCTGATACATAAAAATATCTTCGCTGAAAAATATCCCGGCCTTCTTCTTCAAATACATACAGGCAACCGGAGATGGATACAATAAAAACAACAATACCGCTGATTAAACCTAACCAGCGGTGCAGCCATAAAAAATTGCTTCGTAATTTTTGTTTGAGTGTTCTATTTTTTCTCATCCCTCTTTATTGTAACAAGGGTGTATACACACCCTTGCTTTAATATTAGAAAAACCGACCTATGGAAATAAATTTTTAAAATGTATAGGCTACTGTTGCCAGCCAGTTTCTTGGCGCACCGGGAAACAGCCGGATGTAATCATACCCGCCCACCCAATGTGTTTTATTGGTAAGGTTGTTGATATTCACTTGTACCGAAAATTTTTCGAACTGGTAGTAGAGTGCTGCATTCAGTAATGAATAGGCGGGTAATACTTTTGGATCATCTCCGGGGGAACGAACGATGGAGCCGAAACGTTCAGTTACAAAATTTCCACCGATCCCGATTCCAATGCCTTTTAACTGTCCTTTGTTGATCACGTATTTTGTCCAGACATTTCCTTGCTGTTTGGGTGCATTTGGTTTTTGCCTTCCTACTTCTTTAGCTAGCGGACTTTCAGTAATAGATGCATCATTGTATGCGTAAGAAGCCATAATATTCCAGTTGGGTAAAATATTTCCGGTAGCTTCTATTTCAAACCCCTTGGCTGTTTCTTCACCCACCTGGCGCATTGAATCTGGCTGTGTGGTACTTCCCGCATTATATAAAGTGTTGCGTTGTTTGATCTGGTAGACAGATGTATTAATAACAAGGTGTTTGTTCAACCATTCGCTCTTAGCGCCAAATTCTATCAAATTACTTTCTAATGGATCAAACGGGCCGCCTGCATTGGGATTAGCTAATACTGTTGCCGTTTGCGGTTGAAAGCCTTGCGTATAGGTAGCGTAAACATTTATATTTCTGTTTACACTGTACACTAAACCGGCACGGGGTAATAATGCGGTAGTTTTTGTTTTCTTTTCAGTTGGCTTTAAATAGTTAACCAGCTCACGGTATGTTTCACCTCTTACACCTAATAAAGCCTGAAACCTGCCAACGGTAATCTGGTCTTGTATATACCAGCCACCAAAATAATATTTGGTCGGGTCAAATGCACGGCGGACAAAAAAGTATTTACTCATGTCGGCAATAAAATAAGGGCTCGTTGCAGTTAAATCAAAATGCGCCACATTGGGCACGGGCCGTTTGATACCGTTTACCGTTTCATATAAAAATTTAGCAGGAGTGGTTGCATTGTAAGTTGAAGCAGCGGTGTTGGTATTGTTTCTATAGCCGCTTGCCTGCAACTGGCTGCCGCCAAAGGGTTGAACTTCCTGCCCATAATCATAACCAACTACTAATTTGTTTTCAGCTTTGGCAATAGTAAACTCATACGTAAGGAATGCAGACAGATTATCTACAAAGCGTTTGCGTTTACGAATGAATACCTGCATTTCCACCAGTGTAGGTATCGTATTGTTGGCACTGTCTTTTGCGTAGGTGTTGGCGCTTCTATGCTCCAGTAAATCTTCTTCATAGCATGTGCGTACGTACGATGCGTTAAATGATAATCGATTTGTAAGCTGATGAGAAAGTGAGGTGGTAATGGTGTAATTGGTTTCTTTCAGGTAATCGTTAATCTGGTTAAGGCTTTTGGAAATGGGTACGGAATAAATACTGCTGTCGCCAAACACAGCCTGGCCACGGTCTAAACGACTGTCAGAGTAATTATATACCAAATCAAAATTGACTTTTGTTTTTTCGTTGGGGATAAAAGAGACAGACGGCGCTATTACATAGTTTTTATTGAATTGCAGGTCACGAAAACTCTGTGCATTTTCATAACCGATATTGATACGATACAAAACTTTCTGATTGTTGTTAAAGGGCCCGGTAAAATCAGCCAGTGCCCTTAATGTATTAAAACTGCCGGTGGTGAAACTTAAGGATTGCTTTTTTTCTGCCAGAGGCTTTTTCGTAACACGGTTAATAGTTCCACCAGGAGAGGAATTACCAAACAAAGCGCCGGACGGGCCTTTGATAACTTCAACTCTTTCCAGAAAATTAGTAAGCGGTTGTTTCCAGAAACCGGTGGTGGTTCTTAATCCGTTCAATAATTGTACACCGCCTTCACCGCCCTGCACCCTGAAGCCACGGATGGTAATATCGTCATAAAAGGTAAACTGGTTAACCCCACTGAAATTTTTAACCACGTCGCCAACCCGGATGGCTCCCTGGTCAAGCATCAGCTCTTTGGTAACATAACTTACACTTTGTGGCAGGTCTTTTAATGCTGTAGCTGTTTTGCTTCCAATAAAAGAAATACTGTTTTTGTAGGTTTTTTCTTTTCGTCCGGTAATTTCTACCGTTTGCAGTACTTTAGAATTATTGTTCAATTCAATAATTCCCAGATTAAGTGTTTCGCCGGGTTTTAGTTCTGTTTTTATTTCTTCCGCAATTAAGCCAACGTAACTAATAAGAATGGATTGTTTACCAGATTTAAGTCCACTCAATAAAAACAGCCCCTCATTGCTGCTTACAGTGGAAATTGAATGATCCTTAACTGAAATTGTAGCTCCTGCTAACGGATTGTTATCCGAATCTACCAATTTTCCTTTTACTGATTGCGTGATGGATGGCTGAGCGAAAGATAAAATAGCGAGTAGGGCAGTTGTTAACAGTAAACTTAATTTCTTCATCATCATCTGTAGTTATTGTTTTGGGGTATAAATTCTTTGAGGCCCAAAAGTGCTGCAACAAAAAACAAATCAATAG
>JAKFCI010000014.1:0-2585 GCA_036676725.1 Chitinophagaceae bacterium | reverse complement strand
AACCAATAATGGGCATCATTTAAAACGACATTCTTTAAATGATAACTTGGGTTTTTATCCAGAATTATTATGAAAATCAAAATTTTATTGACGGCCATTTTCCTTTTTTCGATTTCCTCATTACCAGCGCAAGACCATCATGGTAAAGAACACGTTAAACCAAAAAAGGAAGTAAATAAGAAAGACATGAAATTTGAAATACCGGGTTCCTTAAAAATGGAACATAAAGAACTGCATGAGACTTTAGAGAAGTTTACAAAGTTACCTGGCAAAACAGGAATAGCGGCCCAGGAGGTGGCAACATTACTTCATCCGCATTTTCTTAAAGAAGAGGAATATGCCCTTCCTCCGCTTGGCTTGCTTCCTGCCTTGTCCAGGGGAGAAGTGAATGCAGACATGAAGCCTGCAATTGAAATGTCGGATAAATTAAAAAATGAATTCCAGCAAATGCTTTCGGAACACCAGCAAATTGTAAAGGTTGTGCAAAAGCTTAAGGACGCGGCCCAGACAGAACAGCATACAGATGTTATTCGTTTTACCGAATCATTAAAATTGCATGCAAAAACGGAAGAAGAAGTTCTATATCCAACAGCCATTTTAATTGGCGAATATTTGAAACTAAAATTAAAATAACCTAATAAAAATTTCACAGGTTTACTGCTGCCCTTAATCACAAGTATCAATGATGGCAGTCATTTATAAAAAATGGCCAGCGCTTTATTTTGCATGTAATATTTCCCCTATTAAAATCAGTTATCAATGATGGTTTGCTTATGTGGTAATGAGTAATTTTTTTCAAAATTCAACTGAAGGAAATGTTATGAAAAAAGAAAACCTGGAACCAATTACGCAATCAAACAATTTTCCGCCAGCAGATACTTCAACCCAAAAATTTGAATTTATTTCCGAATATGAATACATAGAAACCTATGAAATTGTTCAGCTGGTTAGGGAAGCTGCAGACCTGGTTCAAAATAAAGGCGAAGCTGCCTTTGGGGAGTTAAGATCCCGCGACAGCAGGTGGCAGCATGGCGAAACTTATATTTTTGTTTTAGATCCTAAAGGCAATGTGCTGGTTCACCCCGATCCGGAATTTGAAGGCAAAAATCATTACTACCTCAAAGACACAAACGGCAAGTACCTAATCCGTGGACTTATTGGTGCTGCCACTACTTTCCATGATAAGCCCGAAGGTTGGTACCATTACCAATGGTTTGTGCCGGATGGCATTCTTCCCCGGTGGAAAAGTAGTTATGTGCGCCTGGTAAAAGCGCCATCCGGTAAAAGTTATATTGTAGGAAGTGGTATGTACAACGACCGAATGGAAAGAGTTTTTGTAGTGGATGCGGTTACCAATGCAGTTAGTGAAATTGCAAGGTTAGGTAAAGATGCTTTCAATCTCTTTCGCGATCCGACAGGACCTTTTATTGCTAAGGATTCTTACATTTTTGTTTTAGATACAAACGGGTTTGAATTAGTGAACCCTGCGTTTCCCAACCTGGAGGGCCGAAAATTACTCGATCTGAAAGACACCTCAGGAAAATACCTTAATAAGGAAATGATCAGGTTAATTCAAACCAAGGGTTCGGGTTGGGTTGATTATATGTGGCCCAAGCCTGGCGAAAGTATTTCTGCACGCAAATCGGCTTTTGTAAGTAAAGCCATGCTAGGCAACCAAATGCTGGTAGTAGGGTGCGGCGTTTATCTTGCAGATGCACCGGAAGAGACATTTCCGGAATCAAAAATGACTGCCCATGAATTGATGGACCTGGTTCGAAAAGCAGCAGCATTGTTAGCGCAAAAGGGTGAAAAGGCTTACAGCGCATTCAGAGAACAAAATTCAAAATGGTTTCGTGATGACACTTATTTTTTTGTATTTACAATGGATGGTAAAAGAGCCTTTCATGCATCGGAACCTGAAAGCGAAGGAAGAGATGATAACAACCTGAAAGATATTTTGGGAAGGCCCATTGTAAAAATGATTTTGGAGGCTGGTGCAAGCACAACCGGGGAAGGATGGATTCATTACATGTATCCCGAGCCGGGCAATCTTTTCCCGGCCTGGAAATCAAGTTTTGTAAAGCAGGTTACCTTTCCTTCAGACAAAAAATATATTGTTGGCAGCGGCATTTATAATATGCAAATGGATAAAGCTTTCATTGAAGATGTGGTTAATCGTGCCGCAACTTTGGTTGAACAAAAAGGCAAGGACGCCTTTATCCAGCTTCGCGATAAAACAGGCCCTTTTGTTTTTATGGATACTTATGTTTTCGTGCAAAAGCCTGATGGTACTGAGCTTGTAAACCCTGCCCAGCCCACACTGGAAGGCAAGAACCTGATAGGCATGAAAGACCTGATGGGCAAAGAAATTATAAAAGATGAAATTGAAGTTGCTTTAACCGATGGAAGTGCTTGGCTGGATTTAAGTTGGTACAAGCCTGGTGATAACAAACCAGTTTTGAAACAAACCTATGTAAAGCAAGCACAGTACAATGGTGAAATTTTTATTGTCGGGTCCGGGTTATACGGGGGAGAAGGTCCTAATGATTTTTTTAAAAAAGGCGGCATTCAACCAATTAACTGGA
>JAKFCI010000013.1:0-2153 GCA_036676725.1 Chitinophagaceae bacterium | reverse complement strand
CGCGGCAAACCCGCCGACTTGATCGAGATTTACAAAAAGAAATCGCTGACTTCGTCGAGTCACTCCGAGGTGAAGGCTATGTACCGTAAATATTTTCAAAACAAGTGATGTTGTCATCCACATTTGGAGCGCCAAGTGCAGGATCGCCGGGGTTTCCAATAGAATTAGGAAAAGAAGCTGTTTGAACTTTGGGAGCAGCAACGGCTGCTAAAATATCACATGCTGCTTTTCCCTGTGCACTAAAAGCGTCATCGCACTGCTGGGTCCAAAGATTCTGTAATTCATTTACAGAGCCATTACCAATATTTGCGGCCGTTTGATAGGCCTGGTCCCATGATATGGGAAAATCATAAGCATGTTTTCCACCTTTTTCCGCTAATACCTGAAAACGTAATGAATGCTTATTTGGATTTGCATTAGCTGTATTTGGTTCTATACCTGTAAGCACAATACGTTGGGGTACGCCAATGCCTTCAAAATAATCAGTGTGGGTGGAATTTAAAATACCGTTTACCCAATCAATAACATATGTTTTAGCGCCATTCCTGTCATTCTGAGCCTGGTGAAAATCAATGGTAGCAAAGCCCTGGGCAATAAGATTCGTAGAAAATAAAATTGTAAAAACAATGAACGTACAAGTAATTTTTAACTTGTACCATGGTGCTGTAAAAATTGAGGAACCAACTTTTGCGAAAGTTTTTTGGTTGATTGTAGAATCCATAAAACAAGGTTTAGAAATGATGTAATTATATTCTTTCCTTGTTTCTCAGAGGATGAAGTATTGGTGAAGTTTTTCAAGCGATAGCGGTGAAATACATATAACAGTCGAGCATTTATTTGTAGTAATTAATTGCTTAAATAAAAAATAATCAACTGTCTAAAAATTTAAATTATACCTGGCGGAGAGTTGTCAAGCAGGAGTACATTTTTGTAAAAAATATTTTGTGTTAGCATCGAAAAATTTATTTAAATAAATTTCAAAATGTATTGTATTAAACAAATAGTTGATTAAAAATCTTCAGTTTGTTTTTCTTTAAACATGAGTAATAAATTAACAGTTAGGACGACATCAATTATTGCAAAATAATTTGAACTACAACATTCAAAACGAATAAAAAAAGATTGATACAAAGGAAGGATGAGATTTAGATCTGGTGCGGATTACAGGCGTTTAGAAGAGTAGGCAATGCGATCTAAAAAAGGATATTTATTATTTGAATATAAAGGTAAATTTATTTGTGAAATAATGAACAATTATTAAAAATAAATTGTTACGCATGTGCTTACAATTTGTGTAATTGTTTTTAAAAAAGGCCTTATAAAAAAAAACAAAAAGGGAATGCTAATAAAAGCATCCCCTTTAATTAAACCGTCAAAAAAGATCATTGGAGGCCTATCAACTTTCCAGTTGTTTTTTGTTCACCTACTCTAAAAACATAAATCAGGTTTGATCTTTGTGAACCAGGAACATTATATTCTATTGTTTGCATTTTTCCTGCTTCTACCCTTCCTTGAAATACTGTTTTTACTTTTTGTCCCAGTGTATTAAACAATTCCAAAGAACCATTTCCTGACACTTCAGATTTTAAAGAAAATCTGATTTTATCATTAAATGGATTTGGAGCGGCTATTACATTTGTTTTTGGCTCGCTGTTCAGCACAATCTTCTGTTCCGTCAAACTTCCTCGGCTGGCTACTGTTTGGTAACCACCAGTAAAGTCTCCGCATTCTTCATTAGAAGTACAACCGGCAGGATTAGCAGTAGTTACATTTGATGTAATAGTAACGCTGTAACCTTTGCCAAATGTGAGACCTGTAAATGTCAGTTTTCCACCCACCGCATCAGAAGCATTCTTAGTAATTGGAGAAGCTCCACCTGTCTTTTGCTTTAATGTAACCGTTGCGTTAGAGGAAAGCCCGGAAGGAAGTGTGACTTCCACTGTCATGGTTTCATCTGTACACAGCGGCAGTACAACTACTGCCGTTGGCTTCGCTGGTGTCGATAAGATGGTCACTGTCCGATCGGATGTTGCTGCCAAACAAGGTCCGGTTCCATCCGGATCATTGGTGGTTAACCTCAACGTGATGATACCAACATAGTTGGCTGCCACGGAAAGGCTTCCGCTGGCAAGTGTGTTATTGCTCAGCGTGTT
>JAKFCI010000012.1:0-4452 GCA_036676725.1 Chitinophagaceae bacterium | reverse complement strand
CCTGAACTGTGTGCGGGATGCTTATGTTCAATCCAGCATCGTAAGCTCTGATACAGAATTAACGCAGGACAGGAAGGTATACGTATCTACCATGATCATTCTTCCACAAAAAGAAAAAGCCGCTGCAACAGCTTCACGTTAAAAAATTAAATTTTAAAACCATCTCTTTATTTTCTTCATTGCACTAATTCAGGTGAGTGCAGCAATTTATTGTGCGTTTTAAATTGGTAATTTCTATTTCCTTATTCCTGCTTAATTTTAGCGCCATTATTAAACCAGCTTATGCCATCAAACGCAAATCGACAGTTTCTGGATTTTGAAAAGCCGATCAAAGATCTTATTGATGAAATTGAAGGGTTAAAACAACGCTCAGAGCAAAAGAAGATTGATTATACAGAGATGATCTCTAAACTGGAAGAAAACATCCTGGTTAAAAGAAAAGAGATCACTCAAAATTTAAGTAGCTGGCAAAGGGTGCAGTTAAGCCGCCATCCGGATCGTCCGTATACATTAAAATATATTCAAAACATGACCACCAACTTCATCGAGTTGTTTGGTGATCGTAATGTAAAAGATGATAAAGCAATGATTGGTGGATTTGCCACTCTTGGCAATGAAACAGTAATGATCATTGGTCAGCAAAAAGGAATCAATACCAAAACAAGGCAAATGCGCAATTTTGGTATGGCCAATCCTGAAGGTTATCGCAAAGCATTGCGCTTAATGCGACTTGCCGAAAAATTTAATAAACCCATCATTGCGTTAATTGACACACCAGGTGCATATCCTGGTTTAGAAGCAGAAGAGCGTGGGCAAGGTGAAGCAATAGCCCGTAATATCTATGAAATGATACGCCTGAAAGTACCTGTTATTGTGGTAATAATTGGTGAAGGCGCATCGGGCGGGGCATTAGGTATTGGCGTTGGCGACCGGGTTTTTATGATGGAAAATACCTGGTACACGGTAATTTCCCCCGAAAGTTGTTCGTCAATTTTATGGCGCAGTTGGGATAAAAAAGAGACTGCAGCAGAACAATTAAAATTAACGGCCGACCACATGAAAGGGTTTGGTTTAGTGGATGATATTATTCCAGAACCTGCCGGTGGTGCACATTGGGATTACGTGGAAGCGGCACAAATATTGAAAAATTATTTGTTAGAAGTACTGAAAGAATTAAAACCTATTCCAGCAGAAAAACGTGTTGATGACCGTATAAACAAATTTGGAAAAATGGGATTCTGGGAAGAAGTGGAAGAAGATGGTTTTGAAAAGCAGTGAAACACAAACCGCGATTAGTATTTAGAATTTTATAATTAGAGGAAATACAAACAAGTAATTTTTTTATGTCTGTACGCGATATTTTAAGAGGAACAGGCGTCGCTTTAGTAACACCATTTAATAAAGGCGGTGAAGTTGATTTTGATAGCCTTCAAAAACTAATAAATTTTGTAATTGAAGGTGGCGTACAATATGTAGTAACCCTAGGTACAACAGGAGAAACACCAACTTTAACCAAAGAAGAAAAGTTGGCAATAGTAGATTTTACTTTTGCTGCAGTTGATTCACGCATTCCGGTGGTAATTGGCATTGGCGGAAATAATACAAAAGAATTATTGAAGGACCTGGAAGATTTTCCGATTGAAAAAGCAATTGCTATTTTATCGGCAAGCCCTTATTACAATAAGCCTTCCCAAGAAGGTATTTACCAGCATTACAAAGCGCTTGCAGGGGCCACAACAAAACCAATCATTTTATACAATGTACCGGGGCGCACGGGTAGCAACATTGCTGCTGCAACTACCATTCGTTTAGGTAGCGATTTTGAAAACATTGTTGGCATAAAAGAAGCAAGCGGTAACATGTTGCAATGCATGGAAATACTCCGTGATAAACACCAGGAATTTTTAGTTGTTAGTGGTGATGATAACCTGGCACTTCCACAAATAGCTTGTGGTATGTTAGGCGTTATTTCCGTAGCGGCAAACTGTTTTCCAAAAGAATTTTCGAACATGGTAACGGCAGCTTTAGATGGTGATTTTACAACAGCAAGAGGTTTGAATAATAAATTAATGAAAGGTTATGATTTGTTATTTGCTGAAAACAATCCTGCAGGTGTAAAAGCATTTTTAGCCGAGAAAGGAATTATAGAAAATAATTTGCGATTACCATTAGTACCCTTAAGTAAAGAACTAGAGCAGCAAATAAAGCCCTATCTTACCACACTTCACTAAACCTACCCTACATGTTAAAGACCTTAATGGTTTTTTCATTTTGCATTATTAGTCTTTTTTCTACTGCACAATACAAAATCACTTTTCAAATTACTGGCCTACCGGCTTACCATAAGCAAGCTGATGAAGTTTTTATGGCAGGTTCATTTAATAACTGGAACCCTGCGCAAACACAAACCATTTTTGAAAAGGATAAGAATGGGAATTTATTTTTAACGCTTGCGCCTGCAAAAGGTAAATATGAATATAAACTTACCAGGGGCAGTTGGGAAAAAGTGGAAAGTGGTTCCGAAGGTTTTCCGTTAGAGAACAGGATGGTAGAAGTGAATAGTGATACAGTGATCAAAATTAATATCCAGCATTGGGCCGATCATTTTCCTAAAAAAGCAAAAGCAAGTACTGCTAATAAAAATGTACAGATCATTGAAACAGCATTTCATATACCTCAATTAAACCGCACAAGAAGAATCTGGATTTACCTGCCTGAAAGCTATTCATCTTCAAGAAAAAAATACCCTGTTTTATATATGCACGACGGGCAAAATGTTTTTGAGGATACTTCTTCGTTTTCTGGCGAATGGGGTGTAGATGAAGCCATGGATACGCTGGGCAAAATAAAAGAAATGATTGTGGTTGCTATTGATAATGGTGGCGATAAACGGCTGAATGAATATGCGCCATTCGACATGGAACGCTATGGAAAAGCTGAAGGCGATGAATATGTTGCTTTTTTAATCAACACTTTACGGCCTTATATCAATAAAAAATACCGCACAAAAAAATGCGGCAAGCATAATTATGTTGCGGGTTCGTCAATGGGTGGATTGATTTCATTCTATGCTGTATTAAAACATCTAAAAAAGTGGGGTGGTGCTGGTATTTTTTCTCCTGCTTTCTGGATCGTTCCTGAATTGAAAAATGTGGTTTCTGAAAGATCGAAAAAAGTAAAAGGGAAAATTTATTTCTACGCCGGCAAACAGGAAGGCGATGAAATGGTTCCGGACATGCTAGCCGTTTTTTCGAAAATGAATCAATATTCCAAAGCCAAAATGGAAACAGTTATTCGTTCAGAAGGAAAGCACAACGAAGCAACCTGGCGAAAGGAATTCCCGCTTTTTTATAAATGGCTTACAAGTTTTTAAATTTCATAAGTAACACCTTCAAGTGCGAGTTCAGTGTTTTTAAAAATTTCCTGTGCCTCCTGCTGAAAAACTTCCAGCGTATTGTATTTAGAGGAAAAGTGGCCGATCAATAATTTATTGACCATAGCTTTTTGCGCAAATGTGGCTGCTTGTTTTGTTGTAGAATGAAAACGTTCAAAAGCTTTGTCCCGCATGTTATCCAGGTAAGTAGCTTCGTGGTAAATGGCATCAAAGCCGTATAAATGCTGGATAAGCGTTTCATCATAACGGGTATCGGCGCAGAATGCATATTTTTTTACTTTCCCCGGTGGCGCTGTTACGTCGTCATTCTTCACCACTTTTCCCCGTGCAGTTATATAGTCTAACCCGTTTTGCAAACTGCCGTAAAACGATAGTGGAATTTTGTTTTTGCGTACTTTTTCAATCAGCAATTTTCGCTTTCCTTTTTTCTCTTCAAAAGAAAATCCATAGCATTCTATCCGGTGATTTGTTCGAAAACATTTGATGCTCAATTTTTCATTGTCAACCAGTAAAGCATTTTCTGTAAGCGTATGAAAATGCAGTTCGAAACAAAGAACAGTGTTGGCCACATTTAATTGCATTTCTATTATTTGTTGCAATGGTGCCGGCCCATAAACATGAAGCTCTTGTTTATGTGATAATAAATTAAATGTGTTCAGTAATCCAACCAAACCAAAATAATGATCGCCATGCAAGTGAGAAATAAAAATATGCGAGATCTTACTTCTTCGGATCTTGTATTTGATCATTTGTATTTGCGTGCCTTCGCCACAATCCACCAAAAAATTATTACCGTCATACGAAACCACCTGGCTTGTAGGATGCCTGTTAAATGCCGGAACGGCCGAATTATTTCCAAGGATCGTCACAGATAACATGCGATAAAATTAAGGTCTTTGAGTTATTTAGATTTTTGAGCAAATTTTAAAAAGATTTTCGCCCATTTCGTTAATCAAATTGCTGCAGAATTTTTTCAATATTAGGTAGGTAGCTTTTACCAAAAAGTTTCAAATGAATGAGTAACGGGTATAAATTACAAACGTCCCATTGTTCCAGGT
>JAKFCI010000011.1:0-9318 GCA_036676725.1 Chitinophagaceae bacterium | reverse complement strand
CATTGTTCCATAAAACGCATCCACCTCAGGTATTTCAGCTTCAAGGTTATTTTTGTAGCGTTCGCTCAGGCAGCCTGTTACAATCACTTTGTCGAGTTTACCCCGGCGTTTTAATTCCACCTGATGTAATATTGTATTAATACTTTCTTCCTTCGCCTTATCAATAAAGCCGCAGGTATTTATAACAACGATGTTGTGATCTTTCTTACTGCTCTCATGCACAACATCAATTTCATTGGCCAATAACTGACCGCTCAGCAATTCACTATCTACCATATTCTTGCTGCAACCAAGGGTAATGATGTTAACCTTGTCCTTCTTTAATGTTTTACTTTTCATGAAATCTTATTGCTGACAAAAATTCTGTTCGTTTTTCTCAGCGTGCAAAGGTAACAGATTCAGGCAGAAAGGAAGCCATTCTACACAGTGTGTTAAAGTTTGGCATCATTTTTTCAATGGGGGTGGTACATCTAAAACTCACATGTTATGAAGAGAAGTATTCTGGCAGTCATTGTGTTAACAGCATTCGCACAAGGCGCCGCCGCACAAGCTACAGGCAGGAGCTATAAAACAGCATTAGGTGTAAAATTTTACCCAGGTGCAGGTATCACAATCAAACATTTTGTAAAAAGTAATGCAGCACTCGAAGGAATAGCCTCGTTCTGGAGAAATGGAATGCGTATAACAGGTTTATACGAGTTTCATGGCAACATTAACGGAGCTCCCGGCCTGAAATGGTATGTTGGCCCCGGTGCACACGTTGGTTTCTGGAACGATCGTTACTGGCGCAACAGCAGGTATCCTGACTACGATGGGGGCGCATTGATCGGTATTGATGGTGTATTAGGTTTGGATTACAAATTCAACGGAGCACCTATTAATATGTCGATCGACTGGCAACCATCTTACGAGTTTGGTACTTACGGCGGTTTTTATGGTAACTGGGGTGGTATTGCCATCCGTTATACCTTCTAAAACGGGAAATCCTGTGAAGGAAATAAAAGGATACTCTTAAACTTAAAAACTAAGTTCGGGAGTATCTTTTTTTATGCTTCAGTCTCCCTAATTTTATTGCGTTGGTGTAACCAACTACCCTACAAGAGAACTGACAGAATCCCAATCCCACGAAAGACAACGTATCCAAACTTATGAAGAAACTGAGATAGTCCGCCTATCCAATGAAAACTTCCCGCAACGGAAGTTTTTCTTTTTTTGCAGCTTACCGCTTCGTTTAAATCCAGATCAGAAACGCTTTGTGAAATGTATTTGCTTTGCATAAGAGAACGATCATTTCATGTGTTCATTTTTATTTTTTTTGGCCACATAGGATAAACGATAAAAATTATCATCGCTATTGGTATAAATTAGCTCAATAATTTTTATGTTTATTGCATGCCCGATAATTACCAGATCGCCGATATGTTTTCGCTCCTGAGTAAGCTCATGGATATACACGGCGAAGACAGTTTTAAAGCAAAGACCTACGCTGCTGCTGCGTTTAACATTGAGAAATTACCCGTGCAGTTGGCTGATGTGGAGCCTGCAAAAATTTCTACCTATAAAGGCATTGGCGCCAGTACTTCAAAAAAGATATTGGAAATATTACAAACAGGTGAACTGAAGGCACTAACGGACATCATTGCCCGCACTCCTCCGGGCGTTATTGAAATGCTTTCGATTAAAGGTATCGGACCAAAGAAAATTTCCACTATCTGGAAAGAAATGGAAATTGAAAGTATTGGTGAGCTGTTATATGCTTGTGAAGAGAACCGCTTGTTACTCTTTAAAGGATTTGGTGAAAAAACACAGGCCAATGTAAAAGATTCGATTGAGTTTTTCCTGAAGCATAAAGACATTCATCTGTATGCCGATGTGGAAGCTTATGCAGTGGCGGTTGATAAAAATCTCCGTGATCATTTTGCCAACTATCGTTTTGAAATTACAGGTGAATTCAGAAGACAGATGGAAATTATTCACCAGCTTGAATGGGTAACTACTACCCCGCTTGCAACATTACTACCCGTTTTTACCAACAACAATTTTGAGGTGAAGGAACAAACCGATTCGTTTGTTAGCGTAAAAGGACCGGAAAATATTCAGTTGCAGTTTCATATAACAACACCCAACAACTTTGGAACTGTGTTGTTTCAAACATCGGCTGCTGAAAACTTTCTACAAGGTTGGGGAAGCATTGCAACTGTTGAAGAAGAGCAATTATTGTTTGAAGAAAAAGGCATTCCGTATATCCATGCATCTCTTCGTGAAGAATACAGTACAGCAGCTGCTGATGATCTCATACAACCATCGTCGATCAAGGGAATTATTCATAGTCATAGTAACTGGAGCGATGGTGGCGAAACCATTGAAACCATGGCACGCCATGCACAAGAGAAAGGTTTTGAATACCTGGTGATTAGTGATCACAGCAAGAGCGCCGGCTATGCAAATGGATTAAGTGTTGAGCGTATTGAAGAACAACACAAATACATTGACGAGCTGAACAGTAAACTCAATGGCTTCCGCATTTTTAAAAGTATTGAAGCTGATATTTTGGGCGATGGTTCATTAGATTATGATGATGATACCCTTGCCACATTCGATCTTGTGATTGCGTCGGTACACAGCAATTTAAAAATGAACGAAGAGAAAGCGATGATGCGTGTGATGAATGCCATTGAAAATCCTTACACCACCATACTCGGCCACATGACCGGACGATTATTGTTGAGCCGTGCAGGTTACCCACTCGATCATAAAAAAATTATTGATGCATGCGTAGCCAACAGTGTGGTGATAGAACTAAACGCACATCCACGCCGGCTGGATATTGACTGGCGTTGGATACCTTATGCTTTAGAAAAAGGCGCCCTTCTTTCCATTAACCCCGATGCACATGAACTGAGCGGTTACAACGATGTGAAGTATGGCGCACTGGCTGCGCAAAAAGGCAGACTAACGGCCAGCCGTAACCTCAGCAGTTTTTCGTTGCGTGAATTTGAAGAATATATAATGGATGTGCGGATGGAGAAAGGGATTTAATCTAATTGGACTTAGTTCTTAAATTCCTAACGGCAGTAGGCTTTTAATTATTGGCTAGTCTATGATACGGTTAATACTTAGCATTACAATTTTTACATTTCTATTTGCTTGTTCAAAGCCCAAGACTATATTCATAGATTCTATAATGCAGTCACAAAGTAAATTAGAAGAACTCGATTCATCCGAAATTTTTTCAATCACCACATGGGCTCCAGGAGAAGCTCCGGAATTTTACAGAAAATGGAATAGGAATATTGTCATATCTGTCAAAACTAAAATTGTAGAGGAGAAATTACAGATGGAGAGACACAACCTTTTGAATCGCATTCTTGACTCGGCTAAAAATGGATCGGATGTGTTAATAGTCTGTAATGGTTTGCTAGTTCCTTTAAATTCACAAATGAGGCTTCGGAAACTTTTGCCTACTGAATTAAGCAATGCTCAGATAATGGAATTGCAAGAAGCTAAGAAACTCCTCGGCTCTAAGGCTAGATCTATTAACTTCTATATAAATACATACGATTTAAAATACAACTATAACCAATAATAAGCGCCGCAACTGCAAAAGGGTTAAAGCGTAAAAGCTTTGGAATTAAAAAAAGTCGCCCATTAAGGCGACTCTTTTTTTGCTTGCTCATGTTGATTATTTTTTCACGATCAGGGTTTCTTCAGTTATGCGTGAGCTATTTTGTACTGAAAACACTACTGGTTTTGTACTGCTCTTGCTGATAATTTCGAATGTAAGACCAACTGTTCCTAACTCTTCTGTATTCAATTGATATTTACGCTTGATGTTTACACCACTTACAGTTTCTTCATGTATAATTGTACCAAACTCATCTTTTACAACTACAAAAAACTTTTCGTATTGTGCATTGTTTAATGAAAGCTGGAACACAGGTTGTGCATCGACATGTGTGATCAATTTTAGTTCTGCTACCGGTGTTACTTCTTCAGTTGTTGTTGCATTTGCAAAATTTACTGCGATAATTGCTACGAATGTAAATAATCCGATCACTGTGTTTTTTACTGTTGTTTTCATTGTTCTTATGTTTATAAGTTTAAAATAATTTTTAGTCTTTCTTTATGCAGGCAAGAAACCAGGTAATCTACGGATGAAGCAGATTGTCGAATGATCGTTGTTTGAAGTATTGTTGGATCTTTTCGATCCTTTAGCGTCATTGACAACACAAAAGTAAAGGAGCTGATACTGCCCTGCAATTCATAAAACAGTTGTTTTAATGGTCTTAAATTTCAGAATGGTTTGTGAAAACCCTTTACTGCAAAGGATTACAGAAAATTTGTATCATGATGCCCAATAGTTTAAACAGCCGTAAAAAAAGCTGTAATTTTCTTATTCTCAACCACGATTGAACTTATGGAAGCGGAAATAAATCTTCAGATCATTCTTACAAAACCTACACCCGGAGTAGTCTTTGGTTTGCAAAAAGGATCGGGCAACATTTATGAAACGCTGCAAAAGCAGAAGTTGGTCTCGGCAGACCTGGTATTTACATTCCCGATAAAAATTAAAGGCGATAAAAAAGAGGATGAGCTTCCTAAATTATCCGGCCCATTTGTTCAGGGGCCGACAGGTGCAAAATTCGTATACATTGATATCGGCAAATGCGCAGGTCAAATTGATACAGCATGGTCAAGAAGATTAAAAGTTCCATTAACAGGAATTACTTGGGACATGATCGAAAAATTAATTGCCAAACCAACCTTGATACTTGAAAGCAAAGTTCCGGGAACGGGAAAAGATGGCGGACCAAATTGTGCAACAGTAAAACCATTTGAGGGCTGGCGGATAAAATAGTGTGCTACAAAATTCTAAATACAACTATACCAAACAACCATTGATCACTCATGACAACTACAACTAAAATAGAACAAGCCATTACCAATTTTGTAAAAGGAGGAGACAATAGTGATGCTATGTTGTTGGATAAAGTATTGCACCACAACTTCAGGGTAACCAATAATGGATTTATGGGGAGTTCAGGTGTTACTATCATTGATAAAGAAAAATACCTTGCAAATATCAGGTCAGGTGTTTTTGGCGGGCTGCCACGGGTAATGAACATTGAAAGTATTGATCATAGTGAAACTATCGCTATGGTGAAACTTCGTTTGGAAAGTTCTGAAAATTATTTTGTGTCGTACAACTCACTTGTGCTTGACGTTGACAACGAATGGAAACTGATCAACAACCTGGCAGTTGTTGAATCGAAGAAATAACGGTATGGATAATTAATTTTAAACAGCGACCGATCCATTTTTAAAAGATAGCCTACCCTTCCACGGCTCACATAGGACAGTCACTTATTGTTCCGACATGTGTTAATGATGTAATCTTTAACCAGTAATTGTGTAACACTTTTTCTGAAATTATTCTTCACCTTAGTTAGAGTGAATCAATCAACAGGATAACATCCGAATTATAAAAAGAATTGCCATGAAACCACCGCCTGGTTTTAATCCTTATTACTACGCAGGACTAAGTGGTCTTCAGCTACCTGTACCCAAATACTTATACCCGCCTCCATTTGAAAACGCAAGCCGGTTAACATACTACTCAACTTTTTTTAACAGTATTGAAATTAATAGTTCATTCTACAAAATTCCGAAAGCCGTAACAGTTGCGAAATGGGCTGCGTCTGTTTCTGCAGATTTCAAATTCACGTTTAAATTATGGAAGGAAATAACCCACAACAAAGAACTAAAGTTTAAGAAAGAGGATGTTGCTACTTTTTTTACATCCATCAATTCAGTTGAGGAAAAAACGGGTTGCCTGCTGCTGCAGTTTCCACCAGGTTTAGATAGAGTATGCATTGACCAATTAGATAAACTCCTGCACTGCATAAAAGAAACTGATAAATTTCACAGCTGGAAAATAGCCGTCGAGTTTCGGAACAGCTCGTGGTATCAGCAGCCGGTTTATGATTTGTTAGATTCTTATGAGGCTTCAGTTGTTATTCAGGACATACCAAAATCAGCAACACCTTTAATAAACCACAATGCAGATTTTATTTATATCCGGTTTCATGGTCCAACAGGAAACTACCGTGATAGCTATTCTGAAGATTTCATACATGAATACGCCATCTACATTAGTGAGTGGATGGAGGAAGGCAGAACTGTTTATGTATACTTTAATAATACTGCGGGAGATGCATTTAATAATTTAAAACTGCTGAACAGTTTCGTTCATGATAAAAATAATATGGCTTAGCCTTTAATGCAGCACTTTTATTAATCAAAAAGAAAAGGAGATTCAATGTATACCGCTAAAATTATTCGCCATCGTCACAAGTATCATCATTATCTCAATAATGATTTGAAATCTGTAAAAGAAGAAACTCACTTCAAAATTGTGTTTTCCCACCCGGATGAAATGGTTGGTTTTGAAAAATGGTGTAAACAAAACAAGGGGAAATACCTGTATGATAAAGAGAACAGTTGCCAGAAAGGTAAGTTTCCTGAACTGGAAATATTTAAGGAGGAAATATGCTGGTGCGACATCATGAGTTACTACCTGCTTCATATTGCAAATTATAAGTATCATTCTTCTATTCACCCTTATAAAGGTGAAGTGTATACAAAAGAAGCCAATGATTAGTGAGATTTAATCGATTGCAAAATGCATGTGTATTCAAAACGAATAATCTACGGAACTAATGCCTGAAGGACCTTCAATAATTTTAGTAAAAGAAGCTGTTGCACAATTTGCCGGCAAAAAAATTATTGCCGTTAGCGGAAACAGCAAGATCGACCAGAATCTTTTACTCAATAAAAAGATAGTTGAATTTAAAAGTTGGGGAAAGCACTTTCTTATTTGCTTCAGCAAATTTTCGTTAAGGGTGCATTTCCTGATGTTCGGCAGCTATACTGTAAATGAAAAGAAACCTGGCAGGGCCATCAGGCTTAATCTCACATTTAAAAACGGGGAAATAAATTTTTATACCTGCTCCCTGAAATATCTTGAAGGTGATATAAATCAATACTACGATTGGAGTGCCGATGTAATGAATGACCAGTGGGATAAAAAAAATGCCAAAGTCAAATTAAAAGCAATGCCCGGTACACTTGTTTGTGACGCACTTCTTGACCAGGATATTTTTGCAGGTGTTGGCAACATCATAAAGAATGAAATACTTTATCGTGTGCGGATTCACCCAGAATCGGCAGTGGGAAAAATACCTGCGGTAAAAAAGAATAAGCTTATTGATGAAACCCGGATCTACAGTTTTCAATTCTTAGACTGGAAAAGAAAACATGAACTCAAAAAACATTGGCTTGCCCATACAAAAAAGACATGCTTGCGTTGCAATCTTTCGCTTATTAAAAAACACACCGGATTAAAAAAACGAAGAAGTTTTATTTGCGGCAATTGCCAGGTATTGTACGTGTAGATTTTTATACGGGGACCGTTCGGGGATCAATGCCCTATTCAGCGGATACGCTTTTTATTACTTGCCTTTACCCATCTTGTTTTTTTACATTCAGGGCAAGTAACCTGTGGGGCAGGTTGCAATTTCTCCGTGTGGCCACAAAATGTACATGCATAATGATCAGCTACTTTAATTTCATGTTGACCGCTGTGTAACGAATCAGGCATAATGGGCAAACCAAATTTTACTTCTTCATCAGGATAATAAAAGATGCTGATATTACCTGAACTCTCCACAATTGCCTCTTCTACTTGCCCCAATTGCGATACACCCTGCATGCGCAGTTCAGCAAAAAATTCATCTTCTCCCAGTGCTTCCTTCGAAAAATTTTCAATGGAAAAAGAACCATTCCTGATGAGATAAACCGGTTTGCCTTCTACCATTTTCTTGAAATGCTTATTCTTGCCAATGAAATAAGTGATCAAACTATACAATGCCACAATCACGGTAAACACAAGCAGCGCAGGCAGAATACCTACATCTTTATATAACATGGGATCCCCGGCTGCAGAACCTAAACTGATAATTGCCACCAGTTCAAATATCGACAGTTGTTTCACACCCCGCTTCCCCAGCACACGCAGGCTCACCACGATGATGATAAACATGATAATGGTGCGTAAAATAACCTCGGGCAAAAAATTCCAATCTTCGCCTCCGATCATGATCTCTTTCCAATTAAAACCTGAAGAAGCCTGCAATAAGTACATACAATTTTTTTTTCGCCAATATCATCCCCGAGGAACATTATCTACAAATGGGTAAGCAACAAAACGAACTCACCTTTCGGGGGAACTTTTGTCAACCTGTTTTTTTCTTATCCAACGCTATCAATGCAACACCCGCAACAATTGCAATAACGCCCGCATAGGTGGGCCAGGCCACCGTTTTCTTTTCTCTTGCATTGATCTCTATTGGACCAATGTCCACTACTTTTTTCTCCTGTGTAAAATTGAACCCTTTCGTTACCAGCATTAAAATACCGAGTGCGATCAGAATGATTCCAAAAATTTTCATTTGTATATTTTTATTTGTTTTAGCCAAATGGAATTCGCCCTAAGTCTCATCATCAGTTCGTATAGTATCCCGAAAATCTTATGACTCATTTCATGCGAATTGTTTAGCCAAAGTAAGCCAATTTTGATGCCACAAAGCGGGGAGAAGAGGCCGGCAGTGGGTAGCGGAGAATTCAAACGCCAGATCTGTTCGGGGAAATGTAATTTGTTTTACACATTAAGTGATCTTTAATCAGCATCTACTCAATCATAAATTTGTAACCCCTGCCATGTACGTTAATAAATTTAAGGGAGCTATCGTCGCCTACTTTCTTGCGTAGTTTCGACACCAATACATCAACATTTCTACTGATGACAACGATGCCTTCATCTTCCCAAATTTCTTTC
Organism: Chitinophagaceae bacterium; assembly: GCA_036676725.1. Lineage (GTDB taxonomy): Bacteria > Bacteroidota > Bacteroidia > Chitinophagales > Chitinophagaceae > Flavisolibacter. The sequence goes on along the minus strand of JAKFCI010000011.1, from coordinate 422 downwards.
ATCAGTTTTTCTCTTTCTACGACTTGATTGATGTTTTCTGCAAATATTTTCAGTGCTTTTGTTTCTTTCTCCGAAAGCGTAATGGTTTTATCCGCAGTTTCAAGAATATTATTAGCTGCATGGAACTTAAAGCTTCCTAATTGTATGTAATCACTATTATCAGCAATTGGTGCTGTCTCTTCTTTTTTCCGAAACCTGTCTTTCATATAAAACCCCAGCAAACCCAACGGAATAAGCAACAGCAACAACCAAGCGGAATTAAACTTGTTGTTCTGCAGCAATTCAATCTCAATCACATAACAACCAACCTCCAGCTTACGACCCCTGCATGGTGTTAAATCGCCTGCCACTCTATTTATTTCGAATGCAAGGACCGTTTCATTTTGTTTACAATTCCTCAAATTCACGATATAATTGGTAGC
>JAKFCI010000010.1:0-12986 GCA_036676725.1 Chitinophagaceae bacterium | reverse complement strand
AGCATTTTAAAAACACCAACCTGGTTTGATCCTTCAATAAAATATCCGCCATTTAAGGGCAAGCTTAATTTTTTTAAAAGATTTTTATAAATCAATAAAACTGGTTGCGGGCATCTTATTTGAACTGTTAACCTAATCATCTTAAATAAAATCAGTAAATGTTATCTATAAAACAAAAATTTTTAAAAGTGGCTTATCCGTTTTGGGTTAACCTGGCTAAGTTGCTGGGTATTAATGCAGCAACGGTTAAAAGTCCAAAAGTAATTACACCTCCTGAATCAATATATCAACTTGCTATCCCATTAATTAATGGAAAAGAGCTGCCTCTTTCTGACTACAGAGGGCAGAAAATATTATTTGTCAACACGGCTTCAAATTGCGGTTATACCGGGCAATACGAAGAACTAAAAAAATTAGAACAACAGGTTGGCAATAAATTAAAGATTGTTGCTTTCCCTGCCAATGATTTTAAAGAACAGGAAAAGGGAAGTGACGAAGAGATACAACAATTTTGTTCTGTCAATTTTGGAATTGATTTTCCCTTGGCAAAAAAATCGGTTGTCATAAAAAACAAAGATCAAAATAAAGTGTACCAGTGGTTAACCAATAAAAATAAAAATGGCTGGAATGATCAACAGCCAAAATGGAATTTTTCAAAATACCTGGTGAACGAAAACGGTGCATTAACCCATTATTTTGATGCTTCTGTTTCTCCATTAAGCGATGATGTTTTAAAAGCGGTCAACGAATAATCTTTTTTTAATTTAATAATATGAACTGGTTTATTTTAATAATTGCCGGATTGTTTGAGGTAGGTTTTGCCGCCTGTTTGGGCAAAGCAAAATATGCGACAGGCAATACGTGGTTAATGTGGATGGCAGGCTTTTTAATTTGCCTGACAATAAGCATGCTTTTACTTTACAAAGCAACTTTAACCTTGCCAATTGGTACAGCTTACGCAGTGTGGACAGGCGTTGGGGCTGTTGGTACCGTATTAGTCGGGATAATTTTTTTTAAAGAACCGGCCGATTTTTGGCGCCTCTTTTTTATCACCACTTTAATCAGTTCTATTATCGGGTTAAAGTTTGTATCTAACTAATTACACCGGGCATTTTTCGTGGTAATTAATTAACTCAATCGGTGTTTTTTGAAATTCGAAACCAGCGTAAGCTTTAACAACATCATCTAATACTTCATCAATTTCTTCAACACTGCAAAGTGTTACAAGTTTGCCACGGTATTCTTTAATATTTGGTAAGCCTTTTAAGTAATTTGTATAGTGACGGCGCATTTCATTTATGCCAACAACCAAACCTTTCCATTCTACACTTTTATGTAAATGTGTACGGGCAACATTCACTCTTTCTTCAATTGTCGGTGAAGGACTAATTTCTCCTGTTGCAATAAAATGCTTGATCTCATTAAAGATCCATGGGTAACCAATTGCAGCCCGGCCTATCATTATACCATCAACACCATACCGGTTTTTATATTCAACCGCTTTTTGTGGCGAGTCAATATCGCCATTTCCAAAAATGGGAATTTTAATCCGTGGATTGTTTTTTACTTTCCCAATCAAACTCCAATCTGCTTCGCCTTTATACATTTGTGCCCTTGTGCGTCCATGTATCGCCAGCGCTTTTATACCAACATCCTGTAGTCGTTCTGCAACTTCTTCAATATTCCGGCTATCATCATCCCAGCCTAACCTTGTTTTTACAGTAACAGGAAGGCTTGTGCTTTTTACAACCGAATCTGTCAGCCGAACCATCAGGTCAATATCTTTTAACACACCTGCACCGGCGCCGCGGCAAGCTACTTTTTTAACAGGGCAACCAAAATTTATATCAAGCAGATCAGGGTTGGTTACTTCAACAATTTTTGCAGCAAGCGATAAGCTTTCTTCATCGCCACCAAATATTTGAATGCCGACGGGCCGTTCGTAATCAAAAATGTCAAGCTTCTTACGGCTCTTGATCGCATCACGAATAAGACCTTCGCTGCTTATAAACTCGGTATACATTAAATCTGCACCGTTTGCTTTGCAAACAAAACGAAAAGGAGGGTCAGATACATCTTCCATAGGCGCTAGTAATAGCGGGAAATCGGGAAGCGTTATGTTGTCAATTTTTACCAATGGATGATGTGTTGCTGTTTAGGGACTTATCTTCGAGGCGCAAATTTACAATTTAGAAAGAGAGGAGTATGCAAACATATCTTAAAACAAAGCCGGTTTGGATGCAGTTATTGCTGTTTTTAGGCATGGCATTCGGAATTTTCTTTGTCATTTCACTTTTAGGAACTTTAATTCTTACCCAAATTACCGGAATTGGCTTATTCGAAATGGCCGACATGTCAAAGCTTGATGATGGTAATCCTGAAATGATGACCGTAATCAGGGGCATGTTATTGCTTCAATTTCTTGGCCTGTTTGTTATTCCATCTTTGTTGTTTAGTTATTTCTCCGACCCTAAGCCAATGGATTACATTGGTTTGAAACAGCCCGGTAAAATGAGTTACTGGATTATTGCCGTAGCACTATTGATTGTTGCTATACCCGTTGTTGAATACACGGGATTGTTTAATAAGAATATTGATTTTGGAAAAGGCGTACAAACCTGGGCACAAAGCATGGAAGATGAAGCCGCCAAGACCATTCAATTTATGCTGGGCACAACAAGCATAGTGGACCTGGTTTTAAATATCATTTTCATTGCTGCATTCGCAGGCATCGGCGAAGAATTATTTTTCAGGGGCATTCTGCAAAGGCTTTTTATCAAGGGAACAAAAAGTCCATGGGCTGGTATCATTATCGCGGCTTTCTTTTTTTCTTTTTTTCATTTCCAGTTCTTTGGTTTTATACCCAGGTTTTTACTTGGAATTTTATTAGGCGCCATTTATTGGTACAGCGGCAGTTTATGGACGGCCATCATCGCCCATTTCTTTTACGATGCATTTATTATCGTGCTCGCATATTTTAATCCTCAAATGATAAAAAATCCAGATGCTTCAATGCTGGATAAATCTATGTTGGGTATGATGGCATTAGTAAGTGCAGCATTGGTGGCACTTATGGTTTGGTGGATGAAAAGAAATTCAACAACAAGCTTTTCATCAGTTTATAATGATGAAGATGATTTTAATACATCGGAAAAAGATTTAAGTTTCTGACATGGCATTTCAATGGCAAACTTTTAAAACCAGGGCTTTAACAGCAATAGTATTTGTAGTGATAATGGCTGCGGGATTATTTACCGGCAAATGGTCCTTCTTCATTTTGTTTTCGTTTGTGCATTTTGGTTGCTGGGTTGAATACCAAAAATTAGTCAGCAAGTTTAACCCCGATTACGGACAGATTACACCATTTCATAAATATGGAATTATGGTAGCCGGCTGGTGCCTGCTATTGTATTTTACGAATTATGAATTACATATTAATGACTGGTACTTTACCGAAATCGGGCTTGTGCTTGGGGCCATTTTAATTATTGTTTTGCCGATAGTTGCTTTGATAAAAGAAAAAGTAGCTTTTGTAAAGAATATGAGTTTTTCCCTGTTGGGGATTATTTATATTTCTTTAAGCCTTGGTCTTTTGATGTATCTGCGTAATCATTGGAATGAAGAAAACTACAGGTTGAATATGACGATTCCGTTGCTAATTATTTTTACCGTTTGGGTAAATGATACTATGGCTTACATCGTCGGATCACTAATAGGTAAAACCCCGTTGTCGCCCATTTCGCCAAAAAAAACCTGGGAAGGAACAATAGGCGGGACTATTTTGGCAATAGTTGTTATGGTTTTAATTGCGCATTTTACAGGGCGATTATCATTATTGCATACAGCCATAATTGCCGGTATTGCAGCTATTACAGGCACTTTGGGCGACCTGTTTAAAAGCAAACTAAAACGCATGGCAGGTGTTAAGGACAGTGGAAATATAATGCCGGGTCATGGGGGTTTTTTAGATCGGTTTGATTCCATGCTATTTGCGGCAACAGCAGTTTGGTTCTACGTAGTTATTTTTCTTGATTAAAGAAGAGAGGACTACTGATTAATTTTTGCCATCAATCTTTTCATACAATCTTTTTTAAAATGCAATTAAAGGTTGTTTGTTACCTCCAAGTACTAAATTTGTCGCAATGAAAATTCACAAAGAAGGCTATGCTAGTATAATTGTTAGCATCGTGGTTGTTGCCGTTATTAATTTATTGACTTTATTTTTAATTACTCCTCGCTTTCCCATTTTAGGTTGGATCATATTCTTTGCGACAATGGGTTTGCTTATTTTTATTCTTTCTTTCTTTCGAATTCCAAAACGTACGCACGCCGAAGGCGAAGATATTATTGTTGCTCCTTGCGATGGAACGGTGGTTGTAATTGAAGAAGTTCAGGCAGATGAATACTTTACTGATAAACGCATTCAGCTTTCTATTTTCATGAGCCCGTTAAATGTCCATGTAAATCGTAACCCGGTATCGGGTGAAGTATTATACAGCCAATACCACAAAGGAAAATATTTAGTGGCCTGGCATCCAAAATCATCAACAGAAAATGAACGCCATTCTGTAGTTTACCGCCAGCATGGTAAAGAAATGCTCGTGAAACAAATAGCAGGTGCTTTAGCCAAACGCATAGTAAATTATTTAAAACCCGGCGATAATGTACAGCAAGGAGCAGAAATGGGCTTTATAAAATTTGGCTCTAGGGTGGACCTTTTACTACCCCTGGATGCCCACATTGACGTAAAGCTGAACCAGAAGGTAAAGGGTGGCGTTACCGTTCTTGGAAAATGGTAATCTGTACAAAATAATGTAGTAACTTAATAGAGTAAACACTCATACCATGAAAAAATATTTATTGGTTGTAGGCGCTGCACTCTTTACTACCGCTGCTGTAACAGCAACTGTACTTTCAACAAATGAAAAAAAGACAGTAGTAAAAAAAGAAAAGAAAGAAAAAAAGGACTGCAATAAAATGCAGAAAAGAAACTGTTACAAAATGGAGCGTACAGCGTCCCTTTAAAAATGTTAAGCCTTTCAAAAACGAAAGGCTTTTTTAATATTGGATCTATAATATGTTCTCCAGTTCTTTTAAAGTAGTTATCGTATAAGTCGGAGTCAGATCCTGCTCTTTGCTATTAAAATTTACATGCACCTGGTCCATGCCAATGCCCATAGCGCCAGCAATATCAACATCAAGCGTATCACCTATCATAATGCTTTCCGGTATTGTTGCACCGGTTTTTGATAATGCAAATTCAAAAATTTCTTTTTGCGGCTTCAGGCTGTTGCTGCCTTCTGAGGTTATTACTTCTTTAAAAAAATTGCTTAAGCCCGAGTTATATAACTTGCTGTGCTGCGTTTTTTCAAAGCCATTGGTAATAATGTGCATGGTGTATCCTTTATCCTCAAGGTATTGGAGCACTTCTTTGGTGTCGGGAAATAAAATGGTGCGTGTAGGGAGTAATTGTAAAAACAGGTCGCTCATTTCTTTACACAGTGCATCGTCCGCTATCTTAAAATCTAGCAGCGTTAAAAACATTCTTTTAATGCGCAACTCCTCTTGTTTAATATATCCTTTACGATAGCGTTCCCATAATTTTTCATTGTGCGCTAAGTAATTAGTATGGAAAAGATCAAAATCATGCACCCCTCTTTCCAAAAGATTTAAGTCGCAATGTAGTTGTTTCAGTGTTTCCCTGGCATTTGCATCAAAATCCCAAAGGGTATGGTCAAGGTCAAAAAAAATATGTTTGTATTTCATAAATTTTGCAAATAAGTAAGATGAAAACCGAATTTATATAGCGCTAAAAACTACTATAAATAGAGTTACTTTGTAACCAACAAAAGTAAGAAGATGAATGTTGTTATAACGGGTGCATCACGTGGAATTGGAAAAGCTTTGGCAGAAAAATTTGCCGAGGATAAACAAGGAAATACAATTTTATTGTGCGCAAGGAACAAAGAAAAATTAACTGCCTTTAAAAAAGAATTACAAGGACGTTTTCCAAGGACAAATATTGATTGCATGGCTTGCGACCTGGGTGTAAAAGAGGAGGCGCAGGCTTTTGGAAAATGGGTTTTAGAAAGTGTAACAAGTATTGATGTACTTATAAATAATGCAGGCACGTATGTTCCGGGTAACATTTCCAATGAACCCGATGGTGCAATTGAACAAATGCTGCAAGTAAATTTATTCAGCGCTTACCATTTAACCCGTACTGTTTTACCAAAAATGATGTCTGAAAAAAAGGGACACATTTTTACTATTTGTTCCATAGCAAGTCTTGCGGCTTATCCAAATGGCGGTGCTTATAGCATTTCAAAATTTGCACTACTAGGTTTTACAAAAAATCTTCGGGAAGAATTAAAGTCTTATAAAATAAAAGTAACTGCCGTTTTGCCGGGGGCAGTATATACTGATTCGTGGATTGGAAGTGGTGTAGCGCCAGAAAGAATTATGGAAGCAAATGATATTGCCAGCCTGATTTATAATGCCAGCCATTTATCGCCACAGGCAAACGTAGAGGAAATTATTGTACGTCCTGTTTTAGGCGATCTATAAAGGACTTGCGTATTTATAGCCAACACCTCGTACTGAATGAAAATATTTAGGGCTGCGGCTATCTTCTTCAAAATATTTTCGAAAGTTTAAAATAAAATTATCGATCGTTCGGGTTGTTGGATAAACGTTGTACCCCCAAACAGATTGTAATATTTTTTCACGCGGCACTACTTCGTTTTTATTTTCTATCAATAGCTTAAGCAGCATTATTTCTTTTTTGCTTAGCTGTATTTTTTCTCCTTTAGCAGTAATAGCTTCTTGTGCTTTAAAATTTATGGTGTGTCCACCAAATGAATAAGTTTCGTCAACGGAAGTTTTATCCTGTAGCTTTTTATTTTTTTGAATAAGCTTTTTTACGCGAAGTAATAATTCTTCTAAATTGAAAGGCTTGGTCAAATAATCATCTGCGCCTTTTTTTAAGCCCAATACTTTGTCTTCGCTGTTACTTTTTGCACTTAGTATTAATATAGGCACCTCGTTGTTTGTTAGGCGTATATTTTGAGTAACGTTGATGCCGTCAATTTCCGGCAGCATAATATCCATGATGATCAGGTCAAAATATTCATTGTCAACCGCTTTCATGGCCGCTGCCCCATCATACGCAGACGTTACGCCATAACCTTCCAGTTCTAAATTCAATTTTAGCGTTTCATGCATGTTCTCTTCATCTTCTACCAATAATATAGAGGGCTTTGCTTCTTGCATTATTTATCCTTTAAAGGTTACAGTAAAGTTACTGCCCTGCGCAACATTATCAGTCACAGTAATATCAGCATCATGGCTTTGCGCTATTCGTTTGCAGATATACAAACCCAGGCCAGTGCCTTGCGTTTTGCGTGTTTGCTCATTGCCAACGCGATAAAATTTGTCAAACACCTTTTTCTTTTCATCATCCGGAATTCCTTTGCCTTCATCAATTACCTGTAGTTGTATGTTTCCTTTTTGCAGAAAAAGTTTACAAATGATTGGCGTTGTTTTTTCAGCGTATTTGTTTGCATTCTCCAATAAATTGGAAAGCAGCAATTTTAATAACAACGGGTCGCCTTTTATGTCAATATTTTCCTCGATTTCCGTTATAATTTTTTTATCGGGATAGCGATTGCCAAATTGTTTCACTACATCCTGGACAAGAGATGAAAAGTCTAATTCCTCTTTTTCTGTTTTGTAGGCGTTCACATCAAACTGGGAAGAGATGAGGATGTTATTAATGAGCGTATCGAGCCGCATCGTCTCCTGGATGGTCATCTGCATCAGCTTTTTTTGTTTCTCCGCATCCAACTGGTGTTTTTGCATGGTCTCTAAATTGAGCCTTGCAATGGAAATAGGTGTTTTCAGTTCATGCGTTACCGCCATTACAAAATTTTGCTGTTGCAACTGCAATTGAAACTGGCGTCGTACTAACCTGTATATGTACACAGCGCCAAAAAAGATCAAAAATAGAAATGCAGCGCCTTCGGCTAAATATTTGGTTGAATTTCGCTTTTCGCTGTTTTCAATCGAACTTATTTTTTGGTTGTAGTCAGATGATTTTTCTGGTTCAAAAATTACCTGTTCTTTTTGCAGTTGATGTATGGTTTTATTTTGTTGTTCAAGCGAGATCAGCCACCAAATGAGTGCAGCAATAATGTAAATAAGTAAAACCCAAAAAACAATTGTAGCTCTTCTTAACTGTTTCCTGGATTGATCGGCCATGGTATTAACGTGTCTTTTTTTCTATGCGTAAGCCTACATTCATTACATTTTCTAAAGGATCTTCCCGCATAATATGTTCAATAGTAAATGTATAATCGCCTCCTTTTTTAAAATAAAAGTTTTGATTGGGAGGCGTCAAAGCAATACGGTGGTCATACAAATCATCCATTCCACTACCCAGCCAACCTTTTTCATTGTTGGCAAGCGGCAATTCGTATTGTGCTTTTGCAACAGTTCCATCAGGCGATTTTGTATGCAACGTCACCCAAATATTATTGAAACTGTATTTATTATTATGGCGCAGAATAATAAACAACTGGTAAGGCGATGTAGTGTCTTTAATGGTAAAAGTAAATGCGGGCTTAAAGGAACTATTCCATTTATGTCCTGGTATTACTTCAACTTTTTCATACAGGTCGATGGTAGTACATGATGAAAAAGCTAAACAAGCAGCAAGGAATAAAATTGCAATTTTCAAACTAAGAGTTTTTACAAAAATAATGCGGGTAATTATTTGAACGATTTTATAAAACGTTTAAAACTTGTTCTTTTGCCTTTTCCAATTCATCTTTCATCAACACAACACATTTTTGAATGGTGGCATCGTAAGCTTTTGCACCGGTCGTATTTATTTCTCTACCTATCTCCTGTAAAATAAAAGAAAGCTTTTTACCTTTCGATTCCTCTGCCTCATTTAAAATAGTGACAAAATAAGCGCAGTGGTTCTGCAGACGAACTTGTTCTTCCGTAATGTCGATCTTTTCTATGTAGTAAATCAGTTCCTGTTCAAGGCGGTTCCCATCGTAATTTTCTTTACCTACATTTTCTTCCAGTAACTTGGTAATGCCTTCTCTGATTTTTTGTTTTCTAATCGGCTCCAGGTCTATTACTATTTTTTGTTGCAATAAAATATTGCTGATGCGCAGTTCAAGTTCTTGTTTAAGAGAAGCACCTTCGTCTATGCGATGTTCATTTAGATTATTAATGGCCGCATTGACGATTTCAGTAAACTGTTTCCATTCATCATCGGTTAAAGTTTCGCTGGATGGCGTTATTACTTCGGGTAATTTTATAATGGTGCTTAATAAGTCGTCGGTACTCAAATTCAGCTCTGTAGCCAGTTTTGCTAAAGGTTGGTAGTAAGCCCTTGCCAGGTCGGTATTGATTGTTATTGGTTTAGCGTTACCTGTTTCTTTTAAATTGATGGAACAATCTACGGTTCCGCGGCCTAAACCTTCGGAAAGAAGTTTTCGAATATCAAATTCAAAAGGTTTTAGAAATGCCGGCATTTTTAAATTCAGATCAAATTGTTTTCCGTTGAGCGATTTTATGTCAATCAAAAAAGTTTTATCACCTACGTTTAGCTCCGCTCTTCCAAAGCCGGTCATTGATTTCAACATTCTGAATTTTATTTATGATGTGCGTAAAGGTATTCGAATTCTTGTGCAAACACGTATGAATACTGAGTTAGACAATAAAAAAAGCCTCTCATTTCTGAGAGGCTTAATATGTGAATGGGTTAGTAAGTAAAGGAAATAAAAATTTCCTATCACAATATTAAAAAGATTTTCTCCTAACTAAAAAATTTTATGCACAAATTTATTCACATTTTTTTGCACAGTTTTTCGGACGTCAACATTCCTTCAAAAAAAATGGGCGTTTAATTGATTTGAATTAATGAATATTATTCGAAAACTGTGATTGAATTTGATGAAGTAATCATGAATTTTTTATGCGTTGTTCTTCATGAAATTGAATTGGAAAATGCCTTTTTAAAATTCAATTAGAACTGTTGCCTGCACGTTACCTTTGTTCTTAAAATGTTTATATGCGTTTCGAAAGACCGTTGCCCATCACAGAAATTGCAAAGCTCATTGGAGCAGAGATCATTGGCGAAAAAGAAGGAGTAACAACGGGCATCAACGAAATTCATAAAGTAGAAGAAGGCGATCTTGTATTTGTAGATCATCCTAAGTATTACAACAAATGTATTGAGTCGGCAGCTACATTTATAATCATCAACAAGGAAACAGAATTTCCCCCGCACAAAGCATTGCTGTTGGTTGAAAATCCTTTCGAGGCTTACCTTAAAATCGTTCAATATTTTAGACCCTTCACGCCTTCTACAAAAAACATAAGTGATACCGCATTAATAGGCGAAGGAACGGTGGTAATGCCGGGCGCTGTAATTGGCAATAATGTTTCCATTGGCGCCAATTGTTTAATTTATCCCAACGTGGTAATCATGGACCATTGCATTATAGGCGATCGTTGCATTATACAGGCAGGATCAATCATTGGTTCGGATGCGTTTTATTACAATAAAAAAACAAACCGTGATATACACTACCAAAAAATGCTAAGCTGCGGCAGGGTAATTTTAGAAGATGATGTTGAAATAGGTGCCAGTTGTACTGTGGACCGCGGTGTAAGCAGCGATACCATTATTGGCGCAGGAACGAAACTGGATAATCTTGTTCATATTGGTCATGATACGATCGTTGGTAAAAATTGTTTGTTCGCTGCAATGGTTGCCATTGCAGGTGCAACTACTATTAAAGATGGTGTAATTCTTTGGGGACAGGTTGGTGTAAATAAAACATTAACCATTGAAGCAGGCGCAGAAGTATATGCGCAAAGCGGCGTAGGTGGCGACCTTGAAGCAGGTAAAAAATATTTTGGCTCTCCCGTGCAGGAGGCTTCCGTAAAAATGAAGGAATTGGTTTGGGTAAAACGAATTCCTGAAATGTGGAAGAAGCTAATGCAACAATAAAATCTTTATTTCAGGTTAGGATCATAATCATAAGGCAACAGGTCGGCCAAATTTTTCCAGCTCCAATAACCCTGGTTGATCCAGCTGCGTTGATCTATAAAATATCCATTCGGTTTAATCAAAATGGCATCCAACAGGCTCACGTAAGAAATTTGCGCTGGAACATCAGCAGGCAATTTCATTTGTTCTAAATATTGCGCTTCAGGCTTTTGCTTTGTATAGGTTATGCTCATTTTGGTCGGGAACCATAATTCTGCTGTCGCTGTTGTATCATTAAAGTAATAATAGGAGCTGTCATAGGGATTTGCCAACCTGTTGAATTTTGTTGCGTCTGTTGTAGAAAGCAAATCAACAGTAAAACCTTCAGCCTTTAAAGTGCTGTCAAAATAAGAGCGCAAAAAATGCAGGCGTGATCCATAATAAATTTTATTACGGGCTTCTTTCCAGGCTTTTTGTTGTTCTTCAGTTCCTTCCATTTGCGTGTAAAAGCAATTACCCCTGTAAGAATTTAAATGCGTTTGGTTATAATAAATAAACGAATCCAGCGCATATTGTAAAGTGTAGCCCAAAGCATTATTTGTAATACGCAAGGGTTCTGTCGCCAGTACTTTTATTTTATCTGCTCTCTTTAAATAATAAAATTTAAGTGCTTCCGGGTTTTCTAAAACGCAACTATCTGCATAAGGCGTGGCGCCTATAAAATGATCAATAAAAAATGCACCGTACTTTTCCCATCCATCAGGCACTTCGTTCGAACTTTTTACAACTACTTCACTTAAACTTTTATCTTCTTTCTTTAATTCAATATTCAATGATTTGTCACCGTTAGCTTCCACGTTAATTACTTCACTGGTATACCCGGAAAAAGAAATGACTAATTCATAACCACCTTTATTCAGGTAAAGTTTAAAACTGCCATCATTTTTTGTAACTGCACCCATTGTAGTATTCTGGGCAAAAACCGATGCACCTTCAAGTGGTAATTTGGTTTCTGCATCAGTTACCAAACCGGAAATAACGCCTTGCGCAAATAGGTTCGTTATCGATGCAATAAAAAGGAAGGCGATAATTAAGAGGTGTTTTTTCATAAGATTAGACTAAGATAATATGACTATAACGACAATAAACCCGTTTCAATTGCCTGCTTGTATTTTTTGCAGGAAGCATTTATGACATTTTCCAATGGTTTAAAGGTAAATCCGGGCAATGCTTCTAAAATAGAGCTGTTATCAAAACTTGTTTTACTATGCGCAACCCGTGCCGATTCTTTGGTAAGTAAAGGTTTGCCATCAGCAAATAAATGTTTTAAGCCTTCGAGCCTCCAGGCTATTTCACCGAGGAAAGGTGTGGCCTTGCGGTGCGGTTTTTTCTTGCCAAAACCATCGGCCATTGTATTAAATAATTGTTGAAAACTCCAATTGTCTGCATTGACAATAAAGCGCTTTTCTGTTATTTCGGATTGTAACATTTTCACTACACATTCGGCTGTATCTTCCACGCTAACAAATCCATTAATGCCTTCTGTAAACCAGGGAAAACCTTTATAGGCATTTTTAAAAATAGCGCAGCTCGATTGATTCCAGTTTCCAAAACCTAAAATGGTACTTGGATTTAAAATCACACCATTCAGTCCTTCCGAAAATCCACGCCATACTTCTAATTCCGCATAATGTTTGGTTATTGAATAATGCGTGTTGCTGCTTGTTTCCTCCCATTTCTTTTCTTCGGAAACCATTTGTTTGGCTTCTGTTCTGCCTAAGGCCGCAACAGAACTAATATGAATAAAGCGCTGTATGTTATTTTCAATCGCTGTATTAATTACATTTTTAGTTCCTTCAATATTTACCTCGTTCATTAAATGCCTGTCGTGGCTGTTGAAAGAAACAATGGCTGCTGCATGGATGACTGCAAAACAATCCTGCATGGCTTCATCCAATCCAACTACATCCAAAAT
>JAKFCI010000009.1:0-7071 GCA_036676725.1 Chitinophagaceae bacterium | reverse complement strand
GTAATTAAACCAAGCGAAGGAGAACAATCGATCACGATAAAATCATAATCATCCTGCAAGGGCTGCAGCAATTGTTTTAAAACACCTTCCCGGTTCGGGTAATTGATCATCTCAATTTCAGCACCCACCAGGTCAATGTGAGAAGGGATCAAATCAAGATTTGGAATGTCTGTTTTCAACAAAACGTCTTGCGCCGTTGCATCATTCACCATGCAATCGTACAAACTCTGGGTTACGTTTTGCAGGTCAAAACCAACACCCGTTGTGCTGTTTGCCTGCGGATCGGCATCGACAAGCAAGGTTTTAAATTCCAGTACAGCAAAACTTGCTGCCAGGTTTATTGCAGTTGTGGTTTTTCCAACGCCTCCTTTTTGATTGGCTACGCCTATAATTCTTGCCATATTATTTGATCCTTATACGGATTGGTATTTAAATTTTTTGATGCCGGCTCAGGTTTCTTCGTTGTTGCTTTTCTTGCGACGCTCCGTTCATCATCCTGTAATTCTATTCAACATTAAACAGAAAAGAATAACCTTCTCAATTCTTTCTTCAACAATAATAGATTTTTATTCTTTCCCAAGCCCGGCAAAAATACGTTTTCCCTAATGCAAATGGAATCTAAAAGAAGCTTAACAAATGGTATTAGCAAAACTTTGCTTATTTGCACGATATTTTGCTATTTATGGGTAATTCTCCTTTTCGTTTTGTGCTGGTTGGTGTCATGATCTTACTTGACTTTTACGTATTCCAGGCAGTAAAAGTACTTTCACAATCAGCCGGGCCTAAAACAAGATCGATCATTTTCATTTCTTATTGGGTAGTTTCTATTCTTGCCTTGCTTTTATTGATCTTGTTGCCTTATTTAAATTTTGATAGTTACCCGAAAGGTTTTCGCACGGTTGTATTTGCATTTATTGTTGCCTTGTTCTTTGGAAAGTTGATCACCGCTGTTTTTTTATTGGTAGATGATATTCGTCGTGGCCTGCAATGGGTGGCCGGCAAAACATTTTTTGCAAATTCCGAAGGAGCTGACCTGAATGACAGTGAAAGAATCAGTCGTTCACTTTTTTTAAGTTGGTTGGGTGTGGCCGCCGGTGGTGGTTTGTTTGGTTCCTTAATTTATGGATTCAGCAATAAATATAATTACCAGGTAAAAAAGGTGGCGCTTAATTTTAAAAGTCTTCCTTCTGCATTTAAGGGATTAAAAATTGTCCAGATATCAGACGTGCACAGCGGAAGTTTTAATGATAAAAATGCAGTGCAATTCGGTATTGATAAGATCCTTCAATTAAAACCAGACCTGATTTTTTTTACCGGCGACCTTGTTAATAATAAAGCCGAGGAGATGGTAGATTACATGCACGTATTCAGCCAGTTAAGTGCGCCGCTGGGTGTGTTTTCTGTCTTAGGAAATCACGACTATGGTGATTATGTGCAATGGGAAAGCGAAGCACACAAACATGCAAACCTGCAGCAATTAAAAGACGTGCATGGCAACCTGGGTTGGAACCTGATGCTCAATAAAAATGTCGTGCTGGAAAAAGATGGTCACCAGATTGCACTACTTGGTGTTGAGAACTGGAGTGCAAAAGCAAGGTTTCCAAAATATGGTAAACTAGCCGAAGCACACGCAGGCGTTGAAGACATTCCATTCAAAATTTTATTAAGCCACGATCCTTCACACTGGGAAGGCGAAGTGCTCAATGGGTACAATGATATTGACCTGATGCTTGCCGGTCATACACACGGAATGCAATTTGGCGTTGAAATCCCTTGGTTAAAATGGAGCCCCGTGCAGTATGTTTATAAGCAATGGGCCGGACTTTATGAAAAAGGGGCACAAAAACTGTATGTTAATCGTGGCTTTGGTTTCATAGGTTACCCGGGCAGGGTTGGCATATTGCCGGAGATAACTTTAATAGAGTTAACCTAAACAGACTAAAAACTACTTTTGCATCGTTCTTTTTAAACCTTTACATCCAATCCATGTCTGCAATAAGCGTAAACCGTTCAAAGCAAAAAATGATCACCCGCTTAACCTGTTTTCTTTTCTGTCTTTCTTTTTATTTCGGTGCCATGGCGCAGAAACAAAAACCTGCAGAAGATAGTTTGGCCTATTACGATGATCTTTTTAATGAACTGGAAAGTTTCCTTGATTCTATTACCGCACCAAAAAGTATGTTGATGGTGTCAATAGGTGCCGGGAATAATTTCTTTAATGTGCAATCAAAAACCAATCGAACAATTACGCCGCAAAAGAAAATTACATACAGTCCATCTGTTGGCTTTTTTCATAAAAATGGTTTGGGCATTAATACATCTGCTTCTGTTATTAAAGAAGTAGAAGGTTTTAATGCGTACCAGTTTCTTGTTACCGGTTCTTACGATTATTTAGCAAGTAATGATTTTATTAGTGGTTTCAATTATACAAGGTTTCTAACCAAGGATTCATTATCCTTTTATACATCACCATTAAAAAATGAAGCCGCATTTTATTTTTTATATAAGGGCTGGAATTACAAACCTTCTATTGCATTAACCTATGGTTGGGGCAGCAGGTCCGATTACGAAGAAAGAGAAGAATACATTACTTCAATCAGGTTACGTCCTTTAGGTTATACAAGGATCAACACAGAAGAAAATATTAATGACTTTTCGCTGGCGGCATCTTTAAAAAGAGATTTTTATTGGCTGAATAAAATTGGGAACAACAGTGTTTTAAAACTAACACCGCAACTAACATTTACCAGTGGTACCCAAAAATTTGGTTTTAATCAAAGCAACGATTCGTATGCGATCATTACCAATGGCAAAGGGAACGGAAATGGTAAGGGCAACGGCAAAGGCGTTAATACACTTTATAGTTCGGAAAATGTTCAATTGGATGATGCGATAAAATTTCAGCCTTTATCGATTGCGGCTTTTTTAAAAAGCAGCGTTGGCTTTGGAAAATTTTCTTTCCAGCCACAAGTTGGATTGGATTATTATTTCCCGGCAAAAGAAAATAATCTTACTACGTTGTTCACGGTAAATGCATCTATGGTTTTTGATTAATAGTTTATTCCTTTTTTAACACCGTTTTTTTTCGTTGGCATTATAGTTGAAAATTAATTTTAAATAATCTTTATTATGAAAACAAAATTGTCCTTATTAATTGCATTTGTAATTTTTGCGCAAGCGGCAATGGCCCAATTTAACCTCGGTATAAAAGCAGGAGCAAATCTTACCAAGATTGAAGGAAAAACTTTTAAAGAAGAATTTAGTTACGGGTACCACGTGGGCGGTTTTGCAGAAATAGGTTTGGGTGGAAAATTAAGTATTCAGCCAGAGGTTTTATTCAATCAATACCAAACAAGGGTAGATAGTAATTTTAGTAATGTTTATAAAAATGCGCTGAACTTTTCTGACAACAAAGAGATTAAATTAAACTACTTGTCTATTCCCATTTTAGCCAATTACAAATTGGGTAATTCTCTTTCTTTACAAGCCGGTCCACAATTTGGAATTTTGCTTAACCAGGAAAAAGATCTTTTGGAAAATGGTAAAGAAGCATTTGACAATGGTGAGTTTTCTTTGTTAGGTGGTGCGCAATTAAACATTAGTAAGTTTCGGTTAACAGGCCGTTACATGATTGGATTAAATAATATCAATGATATAGAAGACCAGAACAAATGGAAAAACCAGGGCTGGCAATTTTCTGTCGGTGTTGGATTGTAACAGAATTGAATATGAATCTAATTATTAGATCCCTTGCACTTGCAAGGGATTTTTTCTGCCATTATGTTTGTTTTCACTCAATGGCATTAATCTTGACCACTACCTAATCCTGCGTTAACTTCGCAGGCTCGTTGCAATGCAGCGTCATATTGTCTCAATTAAACTTTATTTGATTTGAATTTTTTCCTGAAGCCAGAAGATGAAATGGATTTCATGCCTATCATTCCAATGAATGAAAGTGATGATGGATTTGATAAAAAAGATATTCCTTCCGAATTAATACTACTTCCATTAAGAAACACGGTATTATTTCCGGGCGTTGTGCTGCCCATTACGGTTGGCAGAGATAAAAGTATAAAAGCAGTTAATGATGCTTACAAGGGCGATAAACTCATTGGCGTACTTGCTCAAAAAGACAGTACAATAGAAGAACCCGAGGTCGCTGATCTTGAAACAATTGGAACTGTTGCAAAAATTGTTAAGCAAATAAAAATGCCTGATGGCGGCATTACCATTATCATCCAGGGTAAAAACCGTTTTGAAGTCGACAAAATTGTTTCAGAGGATCCTTATTTTAAAGCCACTATTAAAGTGTTGCCAGATGATGAAATTTCATCGGAGCCGGACTTTGAAGCCTATGTTTCTAATATTAAAGATCTTGCGACCGAGATCATTCAATTGTCTCCAAACATTCCATCAGAGGCATCTGTAATTTTAAAAAATATTGAAAGTCCTTCTTTCCTGATTCATTTTGTTTCCAGCAATTTAAATACGGAAATTAAAGAAAAACAAAAACTGCTTGCGATCAATAATATTCGGGAACGGGCAGATTTGCTGATGCAATTATTGCAAAAAGAATTGCAGTTTGCCGAACTTAAAAATAAGGTTACCAACAAAACCCGGGCAGAACTTGATAAACAACAACGTGATTATTTTTTGCAACAGCAACTGAAAAGCATCAAAGACGAATTAGGTGGTGATGTTAACGAACGCGAAGTTGTAGAAATGAAGAAAAAGGCCGAAGCAAAAAAATGGCCTGAAGCAGCAAAAGAAGCATTCCGAAAAGGAATTGAAAAACTGGAACGCATGCATCCAAGTACGCCGGATTATTCCGTTGTGTACAATCACCTTGATTTGCTTTTAGATCTTCCCTGGGAAGAATATACCGAAGATAAAATTGACCTGAAAAAAGCAAAAGCTGTTTTAGATCATGATCATTATGGGATGGACAAGATCAAAGAACGCATTTTAGAATACCTCGCGGTTTTAAAATTAAAGGGCGATATGAAAAGCCCAATTCTTTGTTTTTACGGTCCCCCGGGAATTGGTAAAACATCGCTTGGAAGAAGCATTGCAAATGCCATTGGAAGAAAATATGTGCGGTTAAGTTTAGGTGGCATTCATGATGAAAGTGAAATTCGCGGACATCGTAAAACTTATATTGGTGCAATGCCAGGGCGTATCGTTCAATCTATTCGTAAAACAAAAACTTCTAACCCGGTAATGATCCTTGATGAAATAGACAAGGTAGGAACGGACCATCGTGGTGATCCGAGCAGTGCCTTACTTGAAGTCCTGGACCCGGAGCAAAATCATACTTTCTACGATAACTATCTTGAACTTGAATATGATTTAAGTAAGGTTTTGTTTATTGCTACGGCAAATAATTTACAAACCATACAACCGGCATTAAGAGACCGTTTAGAGATCATTGAATTAAATGGATATGCAGTTGAGGAGAAAATTGAAATTGCAAAACAACACCTTGTTCCAAAGCAAAAAGAAGCACACGGCTTAGGCAATACAAAGTTGAAATTCAGTGATAAGGTGTTAGAAAAAATTATTGAAGATTATACAAGAGAGAGCGGTGTACGTGAACTCGATCGCCAGTTAGCGTCTATCATGCGCAACCAGGCCAAGCAATTAGCAATGAAGGGTACTATAAAAGGTGCGCTTGCAATTGCTGATGTAGAAAAAATATTAGGTCGTTCTAAATACTCCAACGAATTATATAAATCAGCAAATATTCCGGGCGTAGCAGTGGGTTTGGCTTATACAGTTGTTGGTGGTGATATTTTATTTATTGAAACAACTTTAGGCGAAGGAAAAGGTGAATTAAAACTAACCGGTAACCTTGGTAATGTAATGAAAGAAAGTGCTACAACTGCACTTTCCTATTTGCAATCAAATGCAAAACGCTATGGCATTGATCCGGTAATTTTTGAAAAGAAAACTGCGCATGTGCATGTACCGGAAGGTGCAACACCAAAAGATGGCCCAAGTGCAGGTGTTACCATGGTTACTGCGCTTGCTTCCGCATTTACGGGCCGTAAAGTGCGTCCGTATTTAGGTATGACTGGCGAGATCACCTTGCGCGGACAAGTTTTGCCTGTTGGCGGTATCAAGGAAAAAGTACTGGCTGCAAAAAGAGCAGGATTGAAAGAAGTAATTCTTTGCTGGCAGAACGAAAAAGATGTACAGGAAATAAACCCTGCTTATATTAAAGGCGTAAGGTTTCATTATGTAAAAACAATGAACCAGGTGCTGGAATTAGCATTGCAGGATTAAGAACAAATCTTAATTCTTATTATTTGGACAAGGTGTTCAGATTATATGCATTCTTTTAAAAAACTTAACTTCATTGGCAACAAAGCTTTGGTAAAAAGGCTTTGTTGTTTTTATGAATTGGGTCAGACAACTTCTCATTCTATTATTTATTACCAGCCTTTTTGCACTTCTTAACATTAGTGCAGGCTGTTATAAGGAATATAGTTTTGAAGGTGTGCCCGTTGATACGGTTACAGATATTGAAACTGACCCAGTGGTTTCCAATGCAATTGTTCCATCCTGTAAAGGATGCACAGAAGAAATAAAGGATTCATCCTGGCTTTTTTCTGTTGACGGTTCCTTATTATGCGGGGTTGCCGAAAAGGCGATCATCTCTTTTGAAAGAAATGCTTTTACTTTTTATGGTCCTTCTGCTTGTTCCATCGATTCTGGTTTTATTATTTCGGTTTATTTAGGGGAAGAATTGAACAGCGATAAAACAAATTTACCTGCCACTAAAATTGATCTATATTATTACGACAACATTAAGCCATCCTATATTTTAACTTCGAAACAGAACGAGCCGTTTTCATTTATCATTGAAAAATATGTTCATGCAACAGGTGATGCTACCGGGAAATTTAGCGGAACTGTTTTTTCGGAAACAGGCACAAGAAAAACAATCGTTGGTGGCAAGTTCAAAATAAAATTTAATTAATCACACCTTTTGACTTTAATCCTGGCCATAAAATCCATTCGCTTGCGTATTTTATTTACCTTATTTTTCATCTTTTTCTATTGCCTTTT
>JAKFCI010000008.1:0-4711 GCA_036676725.1 Chitinophagaceae bacterium | reverse complement strand
GCGCAAGCGGTATGAAAGCCATTGCGATTGGTGCACAAAGTATTTTACTCGGAGATGCAGATGTTGTAGTGGCCGGGTGAATGGAAAATATGAGCGCTGTTCCTTTTTACTCAGAAAATCTTAGGTGGGGCAATAAATACGGAAATTCAGTTTTGATTGACGGACTTGCAAAAGATGGCTTAACTGATTGCTATAGCAATACGGCTATGGGTAATGCTGCAGATTTTTGCGCTAATGAAAATGTCATCAGCCGTGAAGACCAGGATGCATTTGCGATTGAAAGTTACAAACGCAGCCAGGCTGCCTGGGAGGCAGGTAAATTTGCTGACGAAGTAATACCCGTTGAAATTCCATCTAAAAAAGGCGATCCGGTAATTGTAACAAAAGATGAAGAACCCTGGAATGTAAAGTTTGATAAGATCGCATCGCTAAGACCAGCTTTTAGCAAAGAGGGAACCGTAACCGCTGCAAACGCAAGCACCATGAACGACGGAGCAGCTGCAGTTGTTTTAATGAGTAAAGAAAAAGCTGAAGAATTGGGCATAAAACCATTGGCAATTATCCGTGGCTATGCAGATGCCGAACAAGAACCAGAATGGTTTACAACCACGCCAAGCATTGCGGTTCCTATTGCAGTAAAAAGAGCAGGGTTACAAATGAGCGATATAGATTTTGTTGAATTGAATGAAGCATTTAGTGTGGTAGGCATCGTAAACACTAAAAAAATGGATTTAAATCCTGCTAAAGTAAATGTAAATGGGGGCGCTGTTTCTATTGGTCACCCG
Organism: Chitinophagaceae bacterium; assembly: GCA_036676725.1. Classification (GTDB taxonomy): domain Bacteria; phylum Bacteroidota; class Bacteroidia; order Chitinophagales; family Chitinophagaceae; genus Flavisolibacter. The sequence goes on along the minus strand of JAKFCI010000008.1, from coordinate 3,926 downwards.
TTAGGAGCAAGCGGCGCAAGAATAATTGTAACCTTAATTAATGTTTTAAAACAAAATGGTGGCAAATATGGTGCTGCAGGTATTTGTAATGGCGGAGGCGGAGCAAGCGCTATGGTAATTGAGAAAGTATAAGGCTATACGCATAATATTTAAAGGCTGCAAGTTGCAGCCTTTTTTTATGTACTTTCTTTTGTGCCATTGTATTTAATTCTAAATATCAATAGTAAGCTGTTTACCAGTACCGAAAAACTGTTGGTGATAATAAGTGGCCAATCTTCTTTCAATATTCCATAAACGATCCACATGATTAAACCGCCAATCAAAACAAGCACCATTACTATTGAAATGTCTTCTGCCTTTTTTTCTTTAATTACTTTTATTAATTGGGGCAACATCGAAAAGGCGGTCAATATCCCCGCGCCAATACCTACCCATTGCGTCATTTCCATATTATTTAGATTTACAAATATTTAGCCACGTGGTCATTGTAACAGGTAAAATATTTCTTTGTTCAAAAGACTACGTATTTTTCATTTTTAAAAACCATGACCATGAAAGGATTTTTTTTCGCCGCTTTTAGTTTAATTCTATTTGTTGCTTGCTCTAATGAAGAAAAAGCAAAACCGAAAACCGCATCCTGGGACGAGCCGAATAAAGCTGAATTCATGGCTCAATGTGTAACAGGGGCAGTCAATGAATTTCAAAGCGATACTGCAAAAGCCAGAAGCTATTGCGCTTGTATGCTTCAAAAAATTGAAAAGCTATACCCGGAACCTGATAGCGCAGGAAAGATGTCGTACAATGATATGACCGCTCTTGCACAAGACTGTTTGAAGTAATGGGTACTCAATTTTTAGCTCATATTATAGTGGTGTATTCATTTTAGGTTTTATCCTGCTACTCCGCTAATTTTGCCCCGCTTAATAATACTGAATGAGACAAATTCCTTTTCGTGAAGCGATACGTGAAGCCATGAATGAAGAAATGCGCCGTGATGAACGGGTATTTTTAATGGGCGAAGAAGTAGCGGAGTACAATGGGGCTTATAAAGTAAGCCAGGGTATGCTTGCCGAATTTGGCGCCAAGCGTGTTATTGATACACCGATTGCAGAATTGGGTTTCACCGCTGTTGCCGTTGGTGCTGCGCAAAATGGCTTGCGACCTATTGTTGAATACATGACCTGGAATTTTGCCGTTTTAGCACTTGACCAGATCTTAAATACCGCATCAAAAATGCTGGCAATGAGTGGCGGACAGGTTTCTTGTCCTATTGTTTTTAGAGGACCAAACGGTTCTGCAGGACAATTAGGCGCTCAACATTCTACTGCTTTTGAAGCAATGTATGCAAACATTCCCGGCTTAAAAGTAATCTCGGTAAGCAATGGTTACGATGCAAAGGGATTGTTGAAGCAAGCCATCCGCTACGAGGAAGATCCCGTAATTTTCATGGAAAGCGAAGTGATGTATGGTGAAAAAAGCGAAGTACCAGAAGAAGAATATTATATTGAACTTGGCAAGGCCGATGTTAAACGCCAGGGCACGGACGTAACGATTGTTTCCTTTAATAAAATGATGAAAGTGGCCTTAGGCGCCGCTGCAGAATTAGAAAAAGAAGGTATTAGCGCCGAAGTCATTGATTTGCGTACCATTCGTCCCCTTGATTGGATGACCATTTTAAAAAGCGTGCAGAAAACTAATCGACTGGTGATTGTTGAAGAACAATGGCCGTTTGCATCTGTTTCCTCAGAGATCACTTACCAGATTCAAAAGGAAGGTTTTGATTATTTGGATGCACCAATCAGGAGAATTACCGCCGCTGATGCGCCTCTGCACTATGCGCCAAACCTGGTAGCTGCCGCTTTACCCGATGTTCCGCGAACAGTAAAGCTTGTAAAAGAAGTAATGTATTTAAAAAAATAAGTGGTTACTGGGGATTGCGTTCCCCGAACTGTAGACTTATAGAAGAGTTGTGTACACCCTACACAACTTTTTCATTTTCACTTGGTTGGTGAAAAAATAATATTTAAACAAATGTTTGGATATTCCATTTAAATCTGCATCTTTGTCTCGGTTTTTCATAGGATATTGGATTTTACACGAGGCTGGATTTCTATCCGGCCTTTTTTTTTGCTTATTGTCCAACTATTGATATTGCTTCAACTTTTCTTGCGACGCTCCGTTCATCTGCATAAATCCTATTGAGCCTTTTAAATTTTAAGATAGTTGTTGCGCCATAGAAATACAGAACGTACAAGTGAGTGACACAACAAGAGCTGATGGAAGCAATGCAGCCGGCTTCACAAGTCTTTCCGCTATAATCCTAATTCGTTTACTTTTGCAGCCTTAATAAACAAGCATGACCACCATTTTAATAATTGACGATGAAAAAGCCATCCGCAAAACGCTGACGGAAATATTATCATTTGAAGGATATAAAATAGATGAAGCCGCTGATGGTGAGGAAGGACTAAAATGTTTTAAAGAGAAAGCTTACGATGTAGTGCTTTGCGATATAAAAATGCCCAAGCTTGATGGAATTGAATTTTTGCAAAAGGCTTCGGAGCACAATCCCGATGTTCCAATCATCATGATCTCAGGCCATGGAAATATAGAAACAGCCGTGGAAGCGGTTAAAAAAGGCGCCTACGATTTTATTCAAAAACCACCCGACCTTAACCGCTTACTCATAACCATCAGGAACGCCAAGGAAAGAAATACACTGGTTTCCGAAACTAAAAGCCTCAAGCGCCGCGTAACCCGTGTACAGGACATGATCGGCGAATCGGCACCAATTAAAAAAATTAAAGAAACCATTGCTAAAGTTGCACCTACCGAAGCACGGATAATGATTACCGGCGAAAATGGCGTAGGTAAAGAATTAGTTGCCCGCTGGATCCATGAAAAAAGCAATCGTGCAGACGGGCCTTTGGTAGAAGTGAATTGTGCCGCCATCCCTAGTGAATTAATTGAAAGCGAATTATTCGGCCATGAAAAAGGCTCGTTTACATCTGCAATAAAACAAAGGATCGGCAAATTTGAACAGGCTAATGGCGGAACACTTTTCCTGGATGAAATAGGAGATATGAGTTTAAGCGCCCAGGCTAAAGTATTGCGGGCCTTACAAGAAGGAAAAATTACCAGGGTGGGTGCGGATAAAGACATTTCGGTAGATGTAAGAGTAATTGCCGCAACCAATAAAGATTTGTTGAAAGAAGTGGAGGAGAAGCGTTTTCGTTTAGACCTTTACCACAGGCTTGGTGTTATTTTAATTCATGTACCGTCATTAAACGAACGCAGGGATGATATTCCTTTGCTTGTTGACCGTTTTCTTCAGGACATTTGTAATGACTATGGTATTGCCCCAAAGGCAATTTCGGAAGATGCGGTTAAACAATTACAAGGTTACAACTGGACGGGGAATGTACGTGAGTTGCGCAACGTTGTTGAACGTCTTGTGATCTTATCGGGCAAAAGCATTACCCGGGAAGATGTATCCACTTATGTATTGCCAGGTTAACCGGAATAAATAAAGTTATAAACAGCCGATTCGCTTTTCAATAATTGCAGGTTTACAAAACTTCTTTGTGCACCTTGAATGCCATTGCCCGAGGCAGCTATTTTCTTTTGGGGAAATGCTTTACACAATGCTTCGAGGTAATCATCAATTTCGAATTTTGTAAAGTTGGTGATGAGATGTAGGAACAAATATTCTATTTCTTCTTTCGCTACAACTTCAGTTAGGTTTTGCCATTTGATATTGCTGCCAAAATAAATAGTGCGCCAGCCATTCTTCTTCAACATGTAGTTTATAAATAGCAATGGCAATTCGTGGTGTTCGCCATCTGGCGTAAATAAAATAATTCCTGTACCATTTGTATTGGCAGAAAGTTTATCAGTTTCAGCAATGATCTTATGTTGTATCAGGT
>JAKFCI010000007.1:0-5523 GCA_036676725.1 Chitinophagaceae bacterium | reverse complement strand
GACAGCTAAAAAAATAACAACATGCATAAATAACAAATACATCCACCTCCCCCAGTCCGAACCAATTATGAAAGTTGATGCAACAGATAAAACCAAATAGAAACTCAGTAGGCTATTTCTTTTTAGAAAAGAAATAACTCTTTTAAATCCGAAGCCATAAATAATTATCAGAGCTAATGTAAAGCCCAACAACGCCAGCTGTGATATTGCACCAAATTGGAATCTTGCATTTAAATAATTATTACTAGTTAATGAGATTGCATCACCAATTCCTTTTTCAAGCCATTCCAAAGGCCAGAATATAGTTTGATCAGTTAAAAAAGGGCCCTCTACTCTGTCCTTGAGCAAATTAACATACCCTTCCTTTAAGCAGCTCGCTACAAAAGAATTGTTTCCACTTGTAATAATTACAATTAAGCACAAAAGAGAGCATGTTAACAATAAAAATAAAATATTACTTCGCTGATTGCCCAAAAGGCCACTAAAATTGAAACTATTGAACCCCCTTTTTTTTCTACAAATAAGATGCAGTAGTATGAATGGACAAGAAATAAAAACAAACAATTCATGAATAAATGTTGCAATCAGCATGAGCAAAACAATAATAAACCATATGCTGTTACGCTGATAGTGTTTAATTAAATTCAATACGACTAAGAAAAAAGACAGGATGAAAATATCTTTATATCCAAATGCTCTCCAGTCATTAACAACAAACATAAATCCAAAAGGAGCTATAAGTATCAGTAGTAAAAGCAATGGCGTTTTGCTAATTTTTACATAGATGTATATATATACACTCAAATAAATAGCTAAACAAATATTTCCATATAAAGCAAAAATATCGAGATTTAACCCCTCGGATGTCTTAACCATTATGGTACCCAAAAGCCCTCTCCTTACTATCCCACAGCTGTAGTTGATTAGCATGTCGCCTAATGGGTAGGCAGCAGTGCCGAGATTCTTAAAATAAAACAAGAAGACAACTGAAAAAATGATGCTACATATAATAATTGCGGCCCAAAGAAACAGCTGCCAATAACCCATCCTGCGAATTCGATCTATCAAGCCTTCAATTGTTCTTCTAATACTCATTTGAAAATTTATATACTTATCACCTATTTCCTTCTCACAAAAAGCACATTTCCCATATCCCAGCCCTGCGGTATTGCTTCTACCTCAACGTGAAAACCACGTTCTTCCATCCAACTTCTCAGTTCATGATAAAGAGGTACACCTTCGTAAGTTGCTCTTGTGCTTACTTCCATATGAATAGCTTTAACTGTTGGCAAAATAACAGAAGAAGCTTTTAATACCTCCAGTTCAAAACCCTGCATATCGAGCCATAACAAGTCGATATGGTCGAGTTGCTGCTGCGCTGCCCAAGCATCAAGTGTTTGAGTTTTCACGGTAATATCTTTATTAAAAAATACATCGGGATGATCCGTTAAATGTTCTTTTGGTTGGAGAAAAGAACTAGATCCATCAGAAGCACCGCTGCTCACATGAATTACCTGTTCACCATTTTGATTACTCAGAGCAATCGTGTGGCAATGTATACGGTTAAATTTTCGGGTATTATGCTTTAACAGTTTAAAAATATCGGGTACTGGTTCAAATGCATGTATAGTTGAACCGGCAAATAAACGGCACATATCAATGGAATCGCCACCAACATGCGCACCTGCATCAATTATAATCGGATTGGGTGGTAAAAATCTTTGAATAAATTTTTTATTGATATTCTCATTACGAACAATTACTTTGTCAAAACGCTTTCTAAAAAACTGCCACTCAATACGCAGCTTCCTCAAAATTTTTTTCATTAGTAGTATGATCATTTCAATGGCATTTTAAATGCACAGAACAAATTGTTCATTATCTAAATCCAGTATGGACACCCAACCGGTGATAGATGGAGTTTCGAATGCGCCCTTTCAACAGCTGCAACCTGTGCATGCTTGCTTTTATGGTTGAGGCCGCTACAGGTGGTTTTGTTTTCATATCACTGATCACAAAATCGAAAAACGCTTCCAGGCTTTCGTTGCTGAACTCCTGCGGCACCTGGTTGTTATAAAAACAGGGCTGCATGGCCATTTGCAGGTATTTCTCTTCGTTCTTATCCAGTTCAATAATGCGTTCAATGGCTGCTTCGTAACTGGTATATTGATTTACATGTATAAAACTGTTGCTGTTAAAATCACGCCCCACTTCAGTATTGCCCCAGTAAACGGGTATGCAGCTTTCAAGCATGGGCTCAATGATCTTTTCGGTGGTGTAACCCGGGTGCGATGAGTTTTCGAAAGAGATCACAAATTTATAATCACGTATAAAATCACGTTTACTGGCTACCGGGCCGCCTACATTGTTGAGATACCTTCCACCCGAATCAACCTGTTTGTATTTTGAAAGAGCATGAAAAAAGTCAATACGTTCTTTTGCATGCGGGTTCGATACCACCATGCAGGCAAATTTTTTCTTTTGCAGGTAAGCTTCCGGTTGTTTTGGTTGTAGTATGCGGCTGTGATCCCACGAGGCCCAGATGGGCCAGCGTTTATGCCGGGGATTGTTGGTATAAAAATCCGAATCGAGCACATAATCACAGATATTCCAGTTGGCCCTTACATTTTCCCAGCCAAGAAAAACCCGGTGGCATTTGTGTTTCAGGTAGTCTTTTTTGCTTCCGCCATAGGTGTTGGTAAAGAAAAATAGATCGGGCTTATCACTAAGCTCTACTTTGTATTTCTTCGACAGTATGCGGGTAAAATAATTATTGGCTGGATCAAAATCGTTCCAGAAATAATCAAAATTTACTTTAATGGTTTCCATACTGTTTTAAAACGGAGTTGCTTATTTTTTCAGCAGGCGGCGTACAAACCTGTAAGGCTTTTTAAGCCATGGTTTTGCAGCTATTATAAGTGCAAATAATGCAAAATGGTGCTGCTGCAGCAATTGCTTTTTAATACCCTGCAGCCCTTTGCGTTCGGCATGGTTGTAATCAAAAATAAGGGGATTAAATTGTAACAGCTCCTGCCGGTAACCACGCAAACGCTTCAGGAAAAAGTGCTCCTCGTTCAATACTTTTACCTCGGCCTGGTAAAGTAGTTGGTTATAGGTAATACGGGCCATTTCAACTTTAAAAGCTTCCTGTTCGGCTTCGCCCGCAAATTTTTCTGCAAAAGAAAGATAGCCTTCATATAACAGGTTAAACTGCCTGATCTTTTCAACAAAACTGCCCGACTGTATTGAGTTTGGAAGAATACGGTAATTGTAAAGTGCTGCAGCCACTATGGCTGCCTTCGTTGCAAACTGAAGGTATTGCAGGTTAAACAGCAGGTCTTCCCAAAGATGCATCCTGGTACTAAACTGTAATTGCTGTTTACGTATAACAGCTGTGCTGAACAATTTATTCCAGTTGGCATTATCATAGTAAAAGCGCATGAGACCATGTACAAACCCTGCCCGGTTTGCTTGTACATCAATTACACCGTCTGTTATTTTTAATCTCGTGGCCGGCTGCCTTTCCTCTGCTTCGTATATTACCCGCACATTACAAATGGCCCAGTTGCACTGCTGTTGGGTAGCGGCATCGTACAGTTTTTGCAACATGTCTTTTTCCATAAAATCATCGGCATCGCAAAAAGCCATCCACTCGCCGGTAGCCTGCTGCATTCCAAAATTGCGTGAGGCACTTACTCCTTTGTTGCTTTGATGATAAACCCGCAGGCGCTTGTCGTTTGTTGCCATTGCATCAAGCAAAGCTGCACTGCCATCGCTTGAGCCATCATTTACAGCAATTACTTCGATCAAATCCATGGTTTGATTCAATATTGAGCCAATACACTGTTCAATATAAGCAGCAGCATTATATACAGGAACAACAACGGAGATCTTTGGTAAGAACATGGTGGTTACCGGATGTTGTTTGGTTGATGATTTGTCAGGGACCTTATTTTATTAACAACACGCTGCATTATTCTTTTTGGTAAAAGCACCAGCATGCCCAGGCGGTAAGGCAGAGACTGCATCACTTCTTTTCTGGCAGCATCTGTAATATAGCTTGTATGAAAAAAAGTACGGCTTACATCAACCGTTAACCGGTCAAACGATTGCCTGTTTGTAAACGAAGTTGTTTTGCCATAATAAAACGCTGCGGCCTCCCTCTTTTCGGTTTTCACTTGCTGAATAACGTTACACTCGTAGGGATACAATGCCGGCAAATAGCAAGACTGCGGTTTGTTGCAGTGCTTTGCAGAAACAAGGTATTCGCTGCTGATGTTTGCTAATGGTTTGGTGCCATTAAGATCAAAGCAAATGGAAACAGCCTGGTTGCTGAGTCGGTTGTATGCTTTTTCGTGTAACTCAAAAAAAGCATCGTACACACAAACAGATGTACTATAGGTTGAAAAACGGTATTCACGTTTTGCCTGCAATAAGGGTGTTTGCCAAATGAAAACAGAATCTGCATAATGCTGGCCAACATCGCCAAAATTGGTAGTTAAGCTGATGCGTGGGTACACAAAAAACTTATTGGCAGCCACCATGTATTTGAAAAAACTGCGTTTCCACGATGTTTTTACGGGCCATTTTAATGCTTCAGCCGGCATAAAAAGAGCAGATTCATCAGTTGTTTCAGCAGTAATGTATTGTTTGAACGATTGCCATTGCTGCTTTGTCCATAGCTGCCCGCAGGAACAGGGCACCTGCATAAAATAAATATCACTACCATCTGTCATTGGTTCAAAGGGACAGTAAGCAAATTCGTTATAGCGGTAGTTATACAAACCAATACCTGCCAGGGCAGTATCATCTTTATAAAAAAAGAATGCTTCCTGCGCATAACTGTAAAACTGGGGCGATACAAACAGATCATCTTCCAGCATTATAACTGCATCGTATTTATCGGTAAGATCGCCGCAGGTGATGATGTGCGTCTTCAGTTTCAGATTTTGGGGGTGCTTAATAACTGTTTTTTGTCCAAAGGGCCAGTTAAAATCATCGGCCACTTTATAACAATCATCATTACCGGAATGATCAATGCTGATCACTAATGGTATATTGGTATAAGCTTGGTAATCAGCATGGCTTAACGAGGTAAGCAGGCGGCTTAACGATTTGGGCCGGTTAAACGCAGCAATTACTATGGCAATATCAGCTTGCATTATTTTTTGAACGATTGAATTAATTGTTGCCAGGTCAGTAAAACAAATCCCGGGCTGAAATTGTGTATCACCACATCCCAGAAAAGAACAAATGCTTTTCTGTAATTGTGCTGATCAATATTATAACGGCAATACCAGCCCAGTTTACTATACATTTTTTCTGGGGAAAGATGCTTGGAAAAATTATTCTTGAAGATGGTTTTGAAATTATTCCAGAACCGATGATCAGTTTTATTGGCGCTGAACCCTCCGGAATGATAGTTTGCAACCGTAAGAGGAATATACTTTTTTCGAATGCTCTTGTTGCAAAAGAAACGGATATTCAACTCATGATCCGATGCTACCTCATATTGCAGGTCAT
>JAKFCI010000006.1:0-2600 GCA_036676725.1 Chitinophagaceae bacterium | reverse complement strand
CGTTTATGACCACCGTAGCAACAGGTTACTTTCAGATTGAGCTGCATACTTTTAAACACATGCTCGATCTGGATGGCCAGCTCACGTGATGGCACAATAATGAGTGCTTTTGTTTGATTGCCTGCGGCCTGTAACTGTTCCACTAGGGGTAACAGGAAGGCCAGTGTTTTACCCGATCCTGTTGCAGATAACAGGATGATGTCTTTTTCTGATGCCTGTGCTTCCATAGAAGCCACCTGCATTTCATTCAACGCTTTGATTTTTACGTTTGTCAGGACCTCTTCCAGCCAAACCGGTTTCTTTTGCATAGCGGCGAAGGTAATCAATTGCGGGGAGGTGCGGGGTAAGGGTTGCCAACCTTCAAACGGCCGCCACTTTTATCAGCCAGTTTGCCAAAGGTTGGCAACCCCGGGAATGTTCTTGTTTTACAGGCTTCTATTCCTTTTTGAAGGCCTTAAAATCTTTTGCGGAAGGCTTCTTTTCTTTTGTGAAGGTCTTAAAATCTTTTGTGGAGGCCTTCTTTTCCTTTGTGAAGGCCTTCTTTTGTTTTGAGAAGCCCTCAATAATCTGTGTGAAGGCCTTCAAAAGTTGTGTGAAGCGCTTCTTTTGTTTTGTGAAGCCCTTAATAATCTGTGTGGACGCCTTCTTTTCCTTTGCGGAAGCCTTCTTTTGTTTTATGAAGGGCTAAAAATTTGTGCGAAGCCCTTCTTTTGTTTTTTGAAGCGTAAAAAAAGTTGTTGGAAAGGAGAGGAGTGGAATTATAAAGCAGTTATCAACCGAGAGTAAGCGCTTGTGAAATGTTTATGCACGGTTATTGATTTTGGTGGATTGTACTAACAACAATACAAAAAGTTGAATAATAAACTATTGATATACAGGCTTTGCTAATTGGGAGATGTTGCGTATAATAGCAGAAATATAAGCGTTAGCTGCAAACAATATGACACTTTTCGAGAAACGAGATAACATAATTAAAGACTTATTCAAACCTAGATTTAAGGAAGCAGGCTTTAATGTTTCAGGTACTACTTTTATAAAAAAAGAAAAAGAATTCTGGAAGATTTTTAATATACAATCAAGTTCTTTCAATTCTGAAGACAGTGTTTCGTTCTATTTGAACATAGGTTTTTTATTCCCTATTGGCTTTGAACTTCGTAACCAAAAGTTACCAATAAAACCAAAGGAATATGATTGCCAATTTCACATTAGGTCAAATTACTTGACAGGAAGAAATCAATCTTACGACATAAATGACAGCATAGAAAAACTACTTTCCAATGATATTTCGGACTTTATTCTTCCTTTTTTCAATCGTTATAACCTTATTCAGGACTGTCTTAAATTAAATGTAGAAGTACCTGAAAGTTGGACTGATTGTAGACCATACATTGGTTTGACATTAATAAAAAATGGAGAAATAGAAAAAGGAAACAAAATAATCAATTCGTTTATTCCGACAACATCAAAAGTATGGGCAGATGAAGTTGACAACTTTAGACATAGCTTAATAACGAAAGTCTGCAGCTAACATTGGGTTTTATGCAAGTTGGGCGTGACCAGCAAACATCAACAAATTGCAAATCCAAGCTGTGGTTCGGGCTGGACAAACAACTTTCAACTTTAGTTCTTAAATTCAACTTTATATTTTCAATTGGGCAGCGGTTATCGGCAGACGGAATACAAATTCCCAACCTGCATAAAGTCCTGCCCGTTGGCTGCTATTCGATGGACGCTTACTATAACTCATGGGACGACAAATAAATTTCTATTTACATCCAGACGACTATCAAGATTTTGAAGACCTTCTAATAACAACAGGTGACATTATCTTTTTACCATACTTTCATTATGATGGTAAAGTACAGACAGTAGACACAACCATACCTGTTGACATTAGAAAAAAAAGCTCAAGAATCTATTTGGTTAGACAACTAGACTTTAAACAAATTGAACTCAACCATATTGAAAAGTTCGGGTATTGGCTCGTTGCAGACAACCATTTGCCTGTTCTTCATTATGACCGTTGCGGTTTTAACAATGACAAAATAATTCGGGGAAGACTATACTTTCAACCTTCTTACGTAAAAGACATGCAATGGGTCAATAAACCTGATGACTTTGTTAGTTGGGCAGACAATGTAATCAAAACCGCAAGACGAAAACTTAAAAGGTACAAGTTTGACATGGGAGGTTGGGGCTTTTCTGAATATGTTGGTAAACATGCAAAAGAATGGTTAGACAAAACAAAACAAGAAAGACAAATAGATGACTCAACGCTTGTTACAACATGACAAAAAAACGGCACACATAGAAAGGGTTTGGGAGTTATGGCAGCTTAACCAATATATCCTCATCTGCTAATTCATCTAAATGATACTTTATAAGTACTTCCTTCGTTCGCAGGCGAGTCTGGTGAAACCGACTCGCCGTATTATAAAAACAAATGTATTCCACCAGGCTTCAACAGGCCATTTAAATTATGACAGGCATAAAATATCAAATCATCAAACCAGACGACGACGAAAACATAGAACTTATTGCGGATTGGTATTTAAGTGAATGGAACATACCTGTTCAGACTACAATAGAAAAAACGAAAA
>JAKFCI010000005.1:0-6722 GCA_036676725.1 Chitinophagaceae bacterium | reverse complement strand
CGGGCTATCAACAACCTTATATTTTACATAGTATAAAAAGCCCTGTACATCTTTGTATTCAACTTCCTCATCACTCAATGCTGTTTTTGCCGACGGGTCCCAGTTGATCATCCGGGCACCGCGGTAGATCATTCCTTTTTGATACAGGTCGATAAAAACTTTTATTACCGCTTTGTAATAATGATCGTCCATGGTGAATGTGACCCGATCCCAATCTACACTGCATCCTAATTTTTTAATCTGGTGGTAAATGATGCCACCATATTTATCTTTCCACTCAAAAGCATGTTTTAAAAAATCTTCCCTGGTAAGGTCATGTTTTGAAATGCCTTTTTCTTTCTCCAGCATTTGCACCACCTTTGCCTCTGTAGCAATTGAAGCGTGGTCGCTGCCAGGCACCCAGCAAGCGTTTAATCCACTCATGCGGGCATGACGCACCAATACATCCTGCACGGTTTCGTTTAAGGTATGGCCCATGTGCAACACACCGGTAACATTTGGCGGGGGAATAACCACCGTAAACGGTTTGCGATGGTCAGGCTTACTGCTAAAATATCCTTTGTTCAACCAGTGCTGGTACCAGTTTTCTTCAACCTGTTGCGGTTCAAAATTTTTGGAAAGAGTTGTGCTCATTGCGTAAAATAAAATTGGTGTGCAAATTTAAAGTATCTGCACACCAATCCTATGTATAAATTAAACGCTTGTTTATTCGTTGTTCTTTGATCTGATTAGATTCTAATTATCAAAATCCAACTGGCTGTTGTTTACAAAATTTACCAGCGCAGCTGCATTTTTAAGATTCAGTTTCTTTAAAACATTATAACGATGTACTTCCACCGTTTTAACAGAAATATTTAAAGCATCAGCTATTTCTTTTGAAGAATGACCTTTTTTAATATAGGAAATGATCTCGATCTCTCTTTGCGAAAGTGAATTTAGCCCGGACTGTTCTTCGTTTCCACTGATTACCTGGTCAGACAAAATGTTTTTGATCTCTTCGCAAATATATTTTTTGCCTTCATAGATCTCTGTAATGGCCTTAAACATTTCCTCTTTCGAAGAGTTTTTTGTTACATAACCCATTGCCCCTTTTTGTATCATTTTGCGGGCATAGGTTGGTTGTGTATGCAATGAAACGCCTAAAATTTTAGTGCCCGGTGCGTATTTGCGAATTTGCTGTGTCGCTTCAATGCCATTCATACCTGGCAAATTGATGTCCATAATAACAATGTTCGGGCGAAGTTTTTGGGCTAACTCAATTGCTTCTTCACCGCTACCACTCTCTGCAATTACTTGAAACCGCGGATCGGTATTTAAAATGAAGCTCCATGTTTCTCTTACTAAAGTGTGATCGTCTGCGATAAGGATGGTGATCTTTTCCATGGCTAAATTGGATTGTTGTTATTGTTGTTAATTGGTAATGTTATTTGCATTAAGCAGCCTTTACCGGGCCTGCTATCGAGAAAGATGGTTCCATTAGCCAAAAATACCCTGTTTTGAATATTTTTTAAACCAGCGCCTTTTTTTACTGATACCGGGTCGAACCCGATGCCGTCGTCTTTTATGCTAAGTAAAATATCTTTTTGATTTTGTTCTAAATGAATTACAACAGTGTTGGCTTTTGCGTGTTTAAGCGCATTATTCAAAGATTCTTGTACGATGCGGAATAAGGTTAGTTTTTGATTTTCTGCCAAATCAAATTCAACTTCTTCTTCAGCCTCCAAAATTACATGTAGTTTCCTTGTGATGTTTATATTTTCGATGAGATCGTTAATTGAGTCTACCAGACCTAGGTCACCGAGGCTGGGATTCATTAAGGAACGTGAAAGCTGCCTGATTTCATTGATCACGTAAATGACATTCTTCGAGGATTTCTGGATCAATTCATCTTTTAATTCAGGGTTACTTAATGAAAGATCTAAATATAACTTGGTGGTAGTGAGAACCTGGTTTACGTTATCGTGTAATTCTTTACCAATCTCGCTTCGTTCCTGTTCCTGTGTTTCAATTGTTGCTTGTCCTATTAATTTTTGTTTTTCTAATTCCCTTTTTAACAGCTCCTGTTCTAATCTTTTTCTCTCTGTAATATCCTGTGCGGCACCTATAATGCGTATTGGTTTTCCAACTTCATCGCGAAGAATAATGCCCCGATCAAAAACATAATTGTACAATCCATCATCACGTTTAAACCTGTATTCTAATTCAAAACCATCCTGGTCTCTTCCTTCTATTATGTTATTAATAATGGTTTCTACATTAGTATGATCATCAGGATGAATGCGCAACATCCATACATAAATATTTTCAATACTTTTTTCATCCTCAACACCGTACACTTTTTTCATTCCTTTTTTGTCACGGTAAAATGAGCCAGTGGTGAGATCCCAATCCCAAATAAGATCATGGGTGGCTTCCATGGCACTATCAAATCTTTCATTAGCCCGCTGAATTTTGTCTTGCGAAAATTGTTTTTCCATCAAGATGCGTAAAAGGTTACGAGCTCTTTCAATTGTATTTAATTCATTTTCTGAAGGTTCTTTTACGGTGGTGTGGTAAATAGCAAAGGAACCCATCACCGTTCCAAGGTTGTCCATTATCGGGAATGACCAACTTGCTTTTAAATTAAATTCTGTAACATAAGATCTCCATCGGTTCCATAAAGGATCTGTTGCTATATCCGAAACAACGATGTCTTTTTTACTGAACATGGCGGTACCGCACGATCCTTCAGTTGGTCCTATTTGTAAGCCATCAATACAGGCAGAAAATTTTGCAGGAAGGCTAGGGGCGGCTAAAGTTTTAACGGTTTGATCGGTATTGAGCAGAAGCACCGAGGTTAACATTTGCGGATGAATAATTTCAATTCCTTTTAATAAAGCGGTAGCAACCTCCTGGAAAGAAATTTCTCTCGAAGCATTTAATTCAAATATTTTACGCTCCATTTCAACCAGGTTTGCATGATATTTTTCTTCCGTCATATCCTGCATGGCACCAATCATTCTTAACGCCTTACCCTGGTTATCCCTGATTAAATATCCTTTATCAATCAGGTGGGCATAGTTTCCATCTGCTTTCAAATACCGGACTTCTTGTTGCCAATTAGTTAAAGCAGGATTATTAATAGTTTCCCACAAACTATTCCAAAACCGTTCCTTATCGTCAGGGTGAAATTTGTCAATACAGAAGGTTTCAGGTAATTTATGATCCTCGGGCAATGTCCAGCCCAATACTTTTTGAAAATTATCAGACCACAAAATCTTTCCTTCCTCGAGATTCCAATCCCACATGATTTCTGATGTGGCCAGCATGGCATATTTATAACGCTCATTGGTTTTAAGGAGTTCCTTTTCTTTCAATTTTAATTTGGTCACATCCTGCAATGCACCTACCATACGAATTGCTTGACCCGACTCGTTTCTAACGATTGAACCTTTTTCAAATACATAACGGTAACCGCCATCTGACTTTTTTAACCTGTAACTCGACCTCCAAAAATCCTGGGTAACATCTTCGAGTGTTTCTTTTAAGCTTTTGGATACATTTTCTTTGTCCCTTTTATGTATTTGGCCTAACCAATCTTTTATCTGGAAGTTATTTCCATCATAACCAAAAAGTGTCTGCAATCCACCCCCCCATGACAAATCATTTTGTACAATATCCCAATCATAAATGGCATCAGAGGTAGCCTGGCTTGCTAATAAAAAACGGTCATTACTTTTTTGTAATTCTTCATCAACTTTTAATTTTTCTGTTACATCGTCAATGATGATCAATCTCCCGATTTGCCCGTTGTAAGCAATTTTGTTCCCGTGCACATTTACAATAACTGTTTCACCATTCTTTCTTTTTTGCTTCCAATTCTGTTTGTAAATTTTATCTTTTTGAAGATTATTTTTAACAACCGATTTTACCTGCATTTTATCCTGGTCTGCATAAATATCCAAAACCGACATGGACAAAAATTCTTCTTTTGAATATCCATAAAACGCCACGGCAGCATCGTTTGCTTCCAAAAATTGCAGTGTATCAAGAGAATAAATACAAGAAGGAAGTGGATTGTTTTTAAAGAGCAGTCGGTATTGTGTTTCTGAATCTTTAAGTTTTTCTTCGGTTAAATACTGTTCATTAATATTATTAATGGCTACAAGCCTTACATTTTCATCTTTAATATTAAACTGGTTGCCTATCGCCTCAACATAAAATAGTTCACCACTTTTTTTTCTATGCCTGCCTAAATGCTTTTGCTCATTTCTATTTTCCTTTACCTGCCAAATGATTGTCGTTAAATTATGTTGGTCTTCCTCAGGGCGTAAATCGCGTAGGTTTAATTTTAAAAATTCTTCACGGGAATACCCATATTCTTTTACAGCCGAATTATTGACTTCAATAATATTAAGTGTATCTGTATTGTAAGTCCACATGGGGCTTGGGTGGTTATAAAATAGAAATTTATAACCTTCCTCTGTATCTTTTTGTTTCGTAATATCAGTATGCGTGCCGATCATGCGTACTGAATTTCCTTCTTCATCTTTTTCCAGGATCATTCCGCGTGAAAGAATCCATTTGTACTGGTCGTTTTTTGCTTTTACTCTATAGATGCATTCGTAGTAAGGATCGGGATTAGAAATGTGTTCTTCCATTGCTTTTTGCACAAGTACCTTATCATCGGGATGTGTTCTTGATTCCCATTCGCTAATGTGATTTTTTATTTCATTTTCGTCAAACCCATATAACTTTTTATAGGATGATGAGAAATAACAATCTCCTGTCACCATGTTCCAGTCCCACAACCCCTGGCTACTTGCTTCTAAAGCAAAGCGCCATTGTTCTTCTGATTTTTTTAATGCCGATTCGGCATCTTTTTCTCGTGTAATGTCCTTTGAAGTAATGATGACTGCAATGACTTCTTTTTGTTCGTTATAAACCGGTTTGTACGCTGTTCTTAAATGAACAAATCCATCTTTTAATAAAAGAATGCGTTCTTGGTGTTTTTCATGCCCGGCAAAACATTGACTTATTATTTTTTCTATTTCTTCTTTGTTTAAATCCTTCCTGTTAGCTGTTGCTAATTCTAAAAACTTTTCTCCTTTGTGTAATTTTTTTTCAAAAACGTCTTGAATAATTGTAGCTGCTTTATTATTGAATAACAAGACTTCAAAATCCCTGTTAATCATGATAAATGCTTCGTCGGTATTGCCTAATAAAAGTTGCAGGTTGTGATTTGATTCTTTGATCTCTAACTCTTTCTTGCGTTGTTCGGTTTTGTCATCAGATAAAATAATAACGCCAATTATTTCACCCTTTTCATTTTTTGCCGGACGAAATATGGTGTGAATCAATCTTACACCCTTACCCGGAATTTTTATTTCTATCTCAGTTTCGTGTTGTTTACCGCTTAATACTTCTGCATAAACGGTTTTAAGCAATTCCTTTCTACTTTCTTGCGACAAATCAAAAATGCTTTGACCTTTATATAATTCAATGCCTATTAATTCTTTTACCGACAAGGCCGTTGCTTCATTGTATAGAACTATGTTGAGGCTTGTATCAAGTAAAAGAAAACTTTCAGCAGTGTTGGTAAGCAATAGCGAAAGCAGTCCTGATGCATCTAAATTTTGTGCCTGGTCTAACGAAACAATTGATTGGTCAGACCCTTTGAACGAGGGAGGTTTATTGGTTTCTGTATTGGATCTGGATCTCACTTATATTTTTTGAGTTTTGCAAAGGTAAAGTTAAGGCCCAGCAAAAAGTGAACGAAAGCTATATTGTTATTATTATCTATATTTTTTTACGGTAATTGAATAAATTTTTATAAGGAAATACCCTTGTTTTATTCTAAATGTGTGTACTTAATAAATCAGTGCTGATTTAAAATATCCAATTGCAGCTTTACATATTTTCTAAGTACATTCATTTAAAGCTTCTTATGGAAAAACAAATAACATCCTGGTATAGCGAACGATTAGGAAAAGAAATGCCCATTGCAACTTATGGAAATTACGGTTTTGCCTTGCTGTTAATACCTACAGCTGCAGCAGATTTTTTAGAATATGAGCGTTTTCAATTACTGGATGTAATTCAACCTTTTATAGATGCAGGGAAAGTGAAGGTTTTTTCAATTGACAGCATTAATAACGAAAGCTGGATGAATAACGAGATGCTTCCGCATCATAAAGCAATACGGCACCAGCAATTCAATAGTTACGTATATGATGAAGTGATACCCTTTATTAAAAACAGTACAAGTTGGGACACACCGGTTATAACCTGTGGCGCCTCTTTTGGCGCCTTGCACAGCATGAATTTATTTTTAAAAAGGCCTGATTTGATAAACGGGGTTGTTGCCATGAGCGGCGTTTACGATCTTTCGGAATACACCAAGGGATTTTTTAATGATGATGTTTATTATAATAGTCCACAGCACTACATGCCTAATTTAACCGATCATGATATGCTGGAGCAGATCAGGCGCAGCCAGCATATTCATATTTTTTCAGGAAGCGGCGAATACGAGGACCCAGATGCAAGCCGCAGTTTTGCCAATATCCTTTACAACAAAGGCATCAATTATGAACTTGATATTTGGGGAACAGGATGGCGGCACGATTGGGAAACATGGCGTAAACTTTTACCGCATTATTTAGCAACAAGATTTTAACTCACCATCGTTTCTATGGTGGCGCCTATTCCGCGTTCTGTAATGGCGTTGCACATGGGTTTTA
>JAKFCI010000004.1:0-2958 GCA_036676725.1 Chitinophagaceae bacterium | reverse complement strand
TTCCATGGCTTCTGCACGTCCAAGACCTTTGAGTTGGGCCAGGTATAAGGCCTGTTCCCCGATTTTCATTTTTTTATATAACCCTCTTTCTTCCGGCATGTAGCCGATATGCGCCACATCTTTGCGGGCATCGAATGGTTTGCCATCAAAAATGATCTCTCCCTCATCAGGATAAAAAATGCCGGTGATCATCCGAAGCAATGTTGTTTTACCAGCGCCATTGGGTCCTAATAGACCGAATATGCATCCTTTTTCAACCGTAAAGCTGATATCATCAACCGCTTTTTGAGTTGCATAATATTTCTTAAGGTTTTTAACTTCAAGTAGATTGTTCATAAGCCTTGTTGGAAAGCAGCTTGCTTTTCTTGTTTGGTTTAATTTATATGGTGGCGAACATAATAAAGATTTTACAACATTAAAAAGCAAGGTGGATATAATTACTCAATTAATGTATAGATGGCAAAAACAAATTTCAAAGAAATTGCCTGCATGCTATTTTATTTGCTACTCTTTCACCATCCATTGCTGCACTGATAATACCGCCTGCATAACCTGCGCCTTCCCCGCAAGGATAAAGATTCTTTACCTGTGGGTGATGTAAAGATTCTGTTCCCCGTGGAATACGGACGGGTGAAGATGTTCTTGATTCTGTGGCTACTACCACAGCTTCATAGCTGTAATAGCCTTTCATTTTTTTGCCAAATTCAATAAATGCTTTTTGTAAACTATTATAAATAAAAGCAGGCAGCACTTCTTTTAATGATGCTGGTCTTATTCCAGGAATATAAGAGCAGGATGGCAGGGAGGAAGAAATTTTTCCTTCAACAAAATCAGTCATTCGCAATGCCGGGGCAATTAATTTGCCACCGCCAACTTCAAAAGCCTTTTGTTCAACAGCTTGTTGAAAGAATAAACCGGACAGAGCCTTGTGTTTTTTAAAGGATTGAACATCTTTTTCATCAACCGTTACAACCATTCCGCTATTTGCAAAGGGGTTATTTCTTTTAGAGGGCGACCAGCCATTCACAACGATTTCACCGGGGTTTGTAGCTGCGGGAGCAATGATGCCACCCGGGCACATGCAAAATGAAAATACGCCTTTGCCTGAAACCTGTTGGACCAGGCTATAAGAGGCTGGAGGCAAATCAATGCTTCGGTGGTTACAATGATATTGTATATTATCAATGATACTTTGCGGATGCTCTACTCTTACACCAAGGGCAAATGGTTTAAATTCTATCAATAACTGTTTGTTTTGCATTATAAAAAAAATATCTCTCGCTGAATGACCAGTTGCAAGGATGACGGCTTCACCTTCAAACCAATCACCATCAGCTGTTTGTACTTTTTTTATATGTTCCTTTTCAATGACAAGGTCTATTACTTTTTTATTAAAAAGAAAAATGCCACCACGATCTTCAATTAACTGGCGAATAGTTGTAATAATATGAGGCAGTTTATTGGTACCAATATGGGGATGTGCATCATATAAAATATTGGAAGGTGCTCCAAACTGTACCAGCAGGTTCAGTATACGGTTGATATCACCTCTTTTATTACTGCGTGTATATAATTTACCATCACTGTAAGTGCCCGCACCACCTTCTCCAAAACAATAATTACTTTCAGGATTTACCAATCCTTCTTTATTCATCACAGCAAGATCCCTTCTGCGGGATCTCACATCTTTTCCTCTTTCGAGTATGATAGGTTGAATGCCTTCTTCAATGAGTGCTAATGCTGCAAACAAACCAGCAGGGCCGGCACCAATGATTACAACTTTTCTTTTTGCATGGCGTACATCATTGAAAGTGTAAGTAACCGGTTGGTTTTCAATAAAGGGTTCATGAATGAAAACATTGACCGTTAACTGAATATAAGGTTGCTTGCTTCTTGCATCAATAGATTTTTTAATCAAATGAAAACCAGAGATTTCATTTTCCTTACATCCTTCAGTTAAAGCGATTTTTTGTTTAATAGTCGTTGCATCACTTGCCTCTGAAGGCAGTAGTCGCAATATGATCTTTTTTTGCATGGTCAGGTATTTATCCCGAAAGCAACCAGGTGTGAATGAATTCTTACAAAATAAAATTTGCAAGGCGTCAAAGGTAAATCAGGATGAGCGTGTACAGGTAATTTATTTTACAAATACAACCCATCTTTAATACAGATTTTTTTTACTCATTAATAAAAAAATTGCTTGCGGTAATACCAGATAATGGCTATCTTGAAAAGGTTACTTTTAATTTGATGCGATAACTGGAGAACTACATTCAGGTATTAGAGGAAAAAAAATCAGCAAACGTTTGTGGGGATTAAGATGCACCTTTTCTTTATGTTGCAACATTGTGTTCATATTAGATTTGGGATAAGATTATGAATAATTTTTCGAATGAAGAATTGAATTTTTTTTTGACAAAAAGGTTGTGTCGGGTAGTTAAAAAATCAGTTTAATAAAATTTTTTTTCTAACAAAGAATTTTAGATATTCGCTCCCCTGTCCTAAAAAAATCTTTTTATCAACATGCTGTGAAAAATTAAATAAGCCGGAAATAGAATTTACCCAATTTAAAAAAACTGCTTTCTGAAAGTAATGGATAATAATGCTGAAATAATCTGGACCAATTGTTTAAGGATCATCAAGGATATTGTTGAATGGCAGCATTTTAAAACCTGGTTTGAACCTATACAACCCATCTCGGTTAAAAATAATGTTCTTGTTATACAAGTTCCCAGTCAATTTTTCTTCGAATATCTTGAAGAACATTATGTAAATTTATTAGCAAAGACATTGAAGAGGGAGATGGGTAAAGAAGCCCAATTAGAATACCGCATCATGGTAGACAGTGGCAATACCCAGAACAAACCTTTGACCATGAATGTTCCAGGTCACGGGTACAAAACATATGCTAATAACGAAATGGATTTTCCACTTGTCATAAATAATCCTGTAAAGAAT
>JAKFCI010000003.1:0-7937 GCA_036676725.1 Chitinophagaceae bacterium | reverse complement strand
AATAAAAATCGATATAATCATCCTCATTATGTTTTTCAAAACTTTGCTTTACAATTTTAAATAAAGAAGTAATAGTAGTATCCTTAATAATTGTTGAAATATTACTTATACCAGAAGTTTGCGATAAGGAATGCACTTGATTGATGGCCGGATTAACAATTTTTGTAACTGACCGATCGGGCCATTGGATGATCATTGAATCGACCTTATCAGTTCCTAACCCCATTATAATTTTATAATCAACAGAAGATTGAAAACCCCTGCTGGGCATAACTTCCCGACTTATAATATTTTTTCCCTGGAAAACTTTTACACTAGCACCAATTGCAAATGTATTTTGTCCTTTTCCTTTTAATGACAGTCCAATATAATTTGATTTGGAAACATTACGGCTGTTATTGCGATACACAAAACTTTCCTGGTTTACATTATTAACAACCAGGTCAAGGTCACCGTCATTATCTAAATCACCATACGCAGCACCATTTGAAAATGAAGGTGTACTTAAACCCCAATTATTTCCTTCATCCGAAAATTTCAAGTTGCCTAAATTTTTAAATGCTTTATTAGGAATTGGATTGGAAGGCATTTTATCTATCACTTTATCAACTTCTTCTTTATTGCCTGTCATTACCATTTTCTGGATAATGTCGTTTGCGAAATAATCAATAAAGTCCTGGTCAGTAACATCATGGTAAATACCATTACAAACGAAAATGTCAGAAAATCCATCATTATCTGCATCAAACATTAACCCGCCCCAACTCCAGTCAGACGCCGCTACACCACTGTAATAGGCAATGTCAGAAAACTTGCCGTCTTTATTATTCAGCTGCAAAGTGTTTTGCATGAATTGATGGTAAAAACCTTGCTTTTCCTTTAATCGATAAACATCAATATTATCAAAAAGGGAAGTTGTTTTTAACCGGTAATCATCATGCGGCAACATATCGGTAGTAAAAATGTCAGGGTAACCATCGTTATTTATATCGCCAATATCGGCACCCATTGAGGCCAGGCTTGTGTGTTGCATGTATTGCTCCAATTCTTCCTTAAAAGAGCCATTTTGTTGGTTTATGTACAGGTAATCTCTTTCAAAAAAATCATTCGACACATAAACATCGGGGTAATGGTCATTGTTAACATCACCAATTGTAACTCCAAGTCCAAAGGAAATTAAACTTCCATAAACACCCGCTTCAGAAGTAATGTCTGTAAACTTTCCATTATCATTTCTTAAAAAACGATCACCTCCACCTTTTAAAAAATCTGCAACCGGCCAATCCTTTGCGGGCAGCTGGCGTTTATTTGCATAGTTCAAGGTATTCACAGGAATGAAACTATTGTTTATAATAAAAGCATCCAGGTCTCCATCCAGGTCGTAATCGAAAAAGGCGGTGTGTGTGGCGTAACCACCGGTATTTGTTAGTCCATATTTTTCTGCAGACTCGGTGAACGTCAGGTTTTTGTTATTGATAAACAGTTGACTTTTTGGAATTTTTCCTTTTATATAACCAGCGTTGCAAACATAAATATCCAGCCAGCCATCGCTATTGATATCTACCATTGTAACCCCTGTACTCCAGTCATCTTTTGGCTTAAAACCAGCTTTGTCAGAAATGTCGTCAAACTTAAAATTGCCCTTGTTCAGAAATAATTTATTGGCACCCATATTGGCAGTAAAAAAAACATCTGCCAATCCATCATTATTAATATCGCCTATTGCAGCACCACCACCATTATAAAAATTACGGTAAGAAAAAATATTGAAATCTTTTGTATTCTCTACTTTATTGATGAATTCAATTCCAGTATTATCCTGCAACTCAAATAGAGGTGACTTAGAGCCATCATTATTACAGGATAACAAAAAAGAAAATAATAATACGGATAGGTAAGAAATTCTTTTCATCGTCGATAGCCTATAAGAAAAAAGGTCATTTAAAAATGACCTTTTTAAAATTAGTATAATCAAAGTTAAATTAATAACCTTCGTTCTGCGTTAAGTTGGGATTAACAGCTAAAGCCGCATTTGGAATTGGGAAAAACAAATTGCGCGGATCAGACTGTGGTCTTAAAGCTGTTGGAGCAAGGTATTTACCAAAACGGATTTGATCTTGTCTTCTCCAGCCATCCCAATAAAATTCTCTTTGTCTTTCATCCAATAATACATCAAGGGTTAAAGCTGTTAAAGGGGTTGCTTTACGCTTTGTACGTACAGAATTTACAATTTCAAGCGGAGTTACCGGAGCAACTGCTGTTGGTGTACCACCTTGAAGGATAGCTTCTGCTTTCATTAATAAAACGTCAGCATACCTGTAAAATATATAATCATTGTCTGCCTGACCTTGACCATTACCATTTTTATAGTCAATAACATAGCGTTGAACACGGATACCTTTAACCTCAAGATCATTACCACTTTCAACTAAGGCTACTTGAGGTGTGAATGATAATGGATTACCTTTTCTATCTTTCAGGGCAACACCATTTTTGTCAAATTGCTGTCCAACCTGGAAACCAATGGTCATACCTCCTACTTCAGTCATGCCTGGGTATGCCCCACCACGACGTTGGTCAACTGCCTCAAATTTATTGTAAACATCTGCCAAAGTAGAGAAGCCATTCCAGCCGCCTGGGAATTGGTTGTAGTGCGCTCCCATATTAAACCTTGAGTTCAAACCACCACCTTGCACGCCACCAATATTTTGATTGGTAAAAATGTTTTCGGTTGATATTGCGTCGTTATTTGGCGCATAGTTATCAAATACATTCTCAGCCAGTTTGTATTTGTTACTTGAAATAATTTCATCAGCAAGTTTTATTACCTCATTCATATCTGCAGGTGCAAATGTTGGTTGCGCTCTATTAATAAATGCACCCCTGTTTAAGTACATCTTCATTAATAAAACTCTTGCCGCATCTTTATTTGCTTTGTATGCAGGTCCATCAGGTAAATCAGCTCTAATAGCGTTTACTTCACTAATTATAAAATCCAAAGCTTCAGTACCTTTTAAAACCTTTGGTGCGTTTAGTAAGTTTTCTCCTTGTTCGCGGTAAGGCACCTGGCCATAAAGGTCCAATACAGTAAACATAGCAAAAGCTCTTACAAATCTTGCTTCAGCTGCCTGGCTTGGTGTTGGATTAAATGTCAAAACGTTTGTAGAGTTAAAAACAATACCTAAAAGGTTGTTGAAAGAACCCAAAACATCGCGATGGTCTGCATTCCAGGTATGGTCGGAAAGAACACGCCAAACGCCATTATCATCCCAGTCACCACCTCTTGTAGGAACAAGGGTTTCGTCTGAAGTGTTCTGGTTTAAGGCAAATACACCTTCTTGCCCCTGGAAAGATCTTAAACCATTATATACAGACTGTAAAAGAACATTTACGTCTGTAGTTTGGCGAAGAACAGCTTGCGCTTGCTCTTCAGTTAAACTAGATCTTAAGCTTTCGTCAAGCTTTGAACAACCCAAAATAGGCAGTGCGGTTGCTAAAGCGATTACAATTTTATTATTAAGTTTCATATACTTATTTTTCTATTTATAATGAAAAACTTACACCAATTAAGAATGTACGAGAAGTAGGGTAAGGAATATATTCAATACCAAATGATGGAACACCTTCAATAGCTTTATCCGTATTTACTTCCGGATCAAAACCTCTATAGTTTGTAAGTACAAACAAATTTTGACCTGTTAAATAAATATTGGCATTTCTAATTGAGCTACCGATGTTGCCAATATTATAAGACAATGTAGCATTTGCAAGTTTTACAAAATTACCACTGCTTAAATAACGGCTTGATGGTGTTAACGGGTTAGAAGTACTTTCCCTGATTGAGCCCTCTAAAAGAGAGGCATCAATATTACGTGTACCAAGGTTACTAATAGGTAACACACTATTTAAAGTATTGTTGTAAATCTGGTGACCAAAGGCGCCATTAGCATTTACGCTCAAGGTTAATTTATTATAACTAACGTCTGTGCTAATCCCTAATAATGTATTAGGGTTTGGATCACCAACAAAATATAAAGTGTTGCCTTTATCCGCGTAGGTACTGATACCATCAGCATCAAGACCAGTATAATTTCTTAAATAGAAAGTATTTAAAGGATAGCCAGAAGCAAGACGTTGGCTGGTGGCACCTGATACACCTTGTCCGCTCAAAGCACCGGTTAATACACTCGGTCCGTTGTAATCTTGCAATTCGTTTTCAAGGAATGAAGCATTTACTCCAAAATTCCACTCGAGGTTTGCACTTTTAATAAGAGAAGCATTTAAGGCTAACTCAATTCCATTATTAATTAGGTTACCTGGTAAGTTAATCCAATATCTTGTAGCAGGTGCAGGTTGAATTGCGCTAAAGTTGAACAAAAGATCTGTAGTGTTTTTACGGAAGTAATCGATTGCTCCGAAAAATTTACCACGGAAAAGGTCAAAGTCAACTCCGATATTTATTTGCTTAGTGCTTTCCCATTTCAAATCAGGGTTAGCCACATTTGCAAGGGCAACGGAACCTTGTCCAAAAGTATATTGTGCCTGAGCAGAACCGGCAGGGAATTCCTGGTTACCAGTTACACCATAACCCGCTCTTAATTTTAATTGTGTAAACACGCTGTTACCAGCCATGAAATCTTCGTTAGAAATATTCCATGCTGCAGCAAATGATGGGAAATAACCATAGCGGTTGTTTTCGCCAAACTTACTGGATCCATCTGCACGGATAGTTGCTGTAACAAGGTATTTGTCCTTAAAATTTAAAATAGCTCTACCAAAATAAGACTGAAGCTCTGATTCAGGATCTGCAAAAGAAAACGGTCTTAGTGAGGTTTGAGATGCATTCTGTAAAATGTTTGTGTACGAAACAAGGTTTGATGTAAAATCTTGCCCTGTAATACCTGCGCCCTGGAAATTAAACTTCTGGTATTCGTAACCTAACAATGCATTTAGGCTGAAGGATTGCGTAATGTCTTTGTTATAATTAAGCGTATGTGTATATACCTGGGTATTCAATTCATTATTGCCATAAAAAGCAACACCTCTTCCGTTAATACCTTCAATTTGAGAAGTTGGTGCTACTTGCGCTCGACGTACACCAACCTGGTGGTTAATTCCATATAAAAATTTATAATCCAGGTTATCCATTAATTTATAACCTAATGAAGCACTAGCTAAAACACTTGTAACTCGTGCATTATCATTATACTCCTCTAACATTGCCAGAGGATTAATGATATCACCACCAGGTCTGTCAAGTGTTCCATCAGCCTTAATTAATGGTCTTGTAGGATTCCAAACAAGTGCTTGAGAAATAAGGCTACCTCGAGCACCGGCGTTATTCGTAACTGGTGCAATGGTTTCTTTATTATGAGCAGCTAAAACGCTAAAGTCTAAACTCAACTTTTTGCTTTCTAAAAATTTATACTGACCATTGATATTGGCAGTGAATTTTTTAAGATCTGTATTCTTGATTATACCTTCCTGGTTATACATGCCAAAAGCAGCACGGTATTTTCCATTATCACTTCCACCACTAATACCTACATTATAATTTTGGGTAACGCCGGTCCTGGTAATTTCATCAAAGGCATCTACGCTTCCACCAAAGTCACCGCTAAGTCTACCTGTTGCAGTATCAACCGCAAATTCATATTTGGTTAAGGCTGCACGATATTCACCAGCATCAAGCACTTCGTATTTTTTTAATAAACGACTTATACCCGCTGATGCATTAACATCAATCTTGGGTGTAGTAGCAGAGCCTTTCCTGGTAGTAATTAATATTACCCCGTTTGATCCTCTGGATCCATAAATGGCGGTTGCAGATGCGTCTTTTAAAACATCCATTGAAGTAATATCAAATGGATTTATAAAATACATAGGATCTGAAGCGGGTGTTTGACCAAGACCGCCTACATCCAAAGAAGGGCGAGCAATTCTTCCATCAATGGGCACTCCATCAATTACATATAGAGGTTGGTTACCTGTTCTGATTGAGTTATTACCCCTGATCCTAACAGTTGTAGCACCACCTGGTTGTCCGCTGTTATTAACTATTAATACACCGGCAACTTTTCCCTGGATCAATTGGCTTGGCGTAGTCACTACACCGCTGTTAATGTCTTTGGCACTAACTGTAGCCACAGAACCGGTCAAATCTCTTCGTCTTGCAGTACCATAACCTATAACTACTACCTCTGATAAGTTTGCATTTTCAGTGGTAAGTGTTTTATCTATTGTTTCTTTTCCTCCAACGTTTTCTTCAGCCAAAGCAAATCCAACTGAGGAAAAAACAAGCGTAGCATTACCTGAAACTGCAATACTATAGGTTCCATCATCTGATGTTTGGGTAGCGGTTGTACCACCTTTAACAGTTACCGTTACACCGGCAATTCCTTTGCCTTCGTTGTCGGTAACCTTTCCGCTGACTGTGCGGGTCTGTGCATGTGTAATTAGTACGCAATGCAAAAAGAACACAAGAAGTGTCATTAGCTTTAAAGCAATCCTTTTACTCATAAGTGTTATTTAAGTTTAACGCTGTTAAAATACTATAAAATCTTATTCAATTAACAAAACATATAAAAAAAAGTTGGCCTAACCCCCTAATAATCATTAAACAACCTATCAGAGATATATTTCTGCCGTACAAATAATTATACATCGTAATATTGCAATATAATGGGAACTACCAAATCAGAAATTTTTTCGGAAAAGCAAAACAACATGGCCCAAATGCTGAAGGCTTTAGCTCATCCTGCACGCATTGCCATCTTAGAACACTTAATAAATACCAGGACGTGCATTTGCGGAGATCTTGTAGATGAATTGGGTTTAGCCCAGGCAACCATATCACAGCACTTAAAAGAATTGAAAAGCGCAGGCTTTATTAAGGGCACTGTAGATGGTGCAAGTGTGTGTTATTGCATTGATGAAAAAATGTGGAAGGCAAACCAGGATTTACTGCAAAAATTTTTTATCTCCTACGATGCGAAAAATAGTTGCTGCTAGCGTTTAATATTTCAATAGCTATAAATAATACTCCAAACTCAAACATGTCAGTTAATAATTGTGCACCTGCAATACAAAAAAAGAAGCTAGGTTTTTTAGACAGGCATTTAACGCTATGGATTTTTTTAGCCATGGGACTCGGCGTTACCATTGGCTATTTTTTCCCTTCGTCATCAACATTCATTAATTCATTTTCATCCGGTACAACCAATATACCACTGGCTGTGGGCTTAATATTAATGATGTACCCACCTTTTGCCAAAGTGAAGTATGAGAAATTAAAAGAAGTATTTAAGAATACAAAAGTGCTGGGTATGTCCCTTTTTCTAAACTGGATCATTGGCCCCATTTTAATGTTTGCATTGGCTATAATTTTTTTACACAATTACCCGGAATACATGGTTGGCCTTATTCTTATTGGTTTAGCCCGTTGCATTGCCATGGTTATTGTATGGAACGAATTAGCAGAAGGTAGCCGCGAATATGCAGCAGGACTGGTTGCCTTAAACAGCATTTTCCAGGTATTGCTCTATAGCGTTTATGCCTATGTTTTTATAACCTTGCTTCCTCCCCTTTTTGGCATTACCGGCTCCGAAGTAAATATCACTATAGGCCAAATAGCCAAAAGTGTGGCTATTTATTTAGGACTACCTTTTATTGCAGGTGTGCTTACCCGTTATATGCTCAAAAAAGCAAAAGGAGAAGAATGGTACCAAAACAAGTTCCTTCCCATTATTTCTCCCATAACACTCATAGCCTTGCTTTTTACGATTGTTGTTATGTTTAGTTTAAAAGGCGAAGCCATTGTTCGCATTCCTTTTGACGTTTTAAGAATAGCTATACCATTGGTGATCTATTTTGCCATAATGTTTTTAGTAAGCTTTTTCTTAGGTAAAAAAATGGGTGCCGATTATTCGACCAATACT
>JAKFCI010000002.1:0-1524 GCA_036676725.1 Chitinophagaceae bacterium | reverse complement strand
TTTAGAATAAGGTCTAGTAATCGTTTTAAATTTCTTGGAGAAAAAAAGGTTGGTGTTCAACCGCCTAAATGCAATTCGCGAATAACAGGTATTTGCTGCATTAATTTTTTGTACAACTTCCATTCTTTTTCTATCGCTAATAAATATTCTTCTTCAACGCTGTGATTAGTTGTAATTTTTTTATTGCAACCACAATAGGTACAAAGCGATTCGCAGAAAGGAAGATGTATATAAAGTGAAATGCCATTGGCAGCATTCTCCTGGTTAAATCTCGTTTTGAAATCAGATTTCCATGTGTCAACATCTATATCGTCCTTCCAATAAGGAACGGTGGGATAGCTTGTATACCGTGGTGTAGGCTGGTTGTATTTTCGCACTAACAAAGGACTAACCGCTTCAAATTTCATACAAACAAAAATAATTTGAGCTGTTGCCTATTTAACTGACGGCTGTTATTTTAAAACAAGAGTTATATCAGTTAGTGTATTCTAAATAATCTTATTTTTTCTTTATTATGTTTTTGATTAGTTAATGCCTAAAATCTTAATACAATAAGTTTTTAAGCTTCTCTAAATTGGTGATTGAAATTTTACCACTTTTGATATCAATTAATTTTTCGCTTTTAAAATCACTTAATGTGCGAATTAGTGATTCGGTAGCCGTACCAACATATTGGGCAATATCGTCGCGTGAAAATTCTATTACGCTTTGTGCGGTTTCTTTATAAAATTTTTCATGAATATCAACCAAAGCCTTTGCTACACGTTTGCGCAAAGAGCTATATGCAAGACTTAACAAACGTTCTTCTTTTTCCTTTACGTTTTGGGTAACAATTCGAATAAACTTTGTTGCAATATTGATATCGCTGTACACCATTTGAAGAAATTCGTCCTTCGGGATTTGCATCAATTCAGCATCTTCTAAAACCAATGAACTGTCCTCGTAATTTTTATCTTCAAGTAAAGCGGTATAGCCAATAAAATCACCAGCGCTATAAAGATCTGTTATGTATTCTTTTCCATCTTCGTGTGTACGAAACGCCTTTACTTTTCCACTTACCAGGTAATATAAAAACCGGGGACGTTTGCCTTCATTATATAAAGTTTGTTTCTTACTGAAATGTTCAATGGTATATTGGTCGGAAAGCTGTTGCATCAGCCCCGTGTCTTTCATGTCTTTTACAAACTGTGCCAATCCTTGAGGAGAAGAAGAATAATTATGCTCCAACACTTCGGCTTTTTTCAAGCGTACTTCGATGGCATTAAGCAATTCAATATCATCAAAAGGTTTGGTTACATAATCGTCTGCGCCCATTTCCATTCCCTTTCTAAAATCGCTGCGTTCGGTTTTTGCAGTTAAAAAAATAAATGGAATATTTTGGGTATCGGGATTTTTACGCAGTAAATGTAAAACGCCATAACCATCTAATTCAGGCATCATTATATCGCAAACAATTAAAGATGGTTTTTCCTTCATGGCGCTATCAACACCACGTTTCCCGTTTTCAGCAGTAATTGTTTTATA
>JAKFCI010000001.1:0-6268 GCA_036676725.1 Chitinophagaceae bacterium | reverse complement strand
TTATTAAATCAAATTCAGGAGCTTATCCAAATGGAAGTACATTATTATTAGGTGGTACTTTAACTAAAACTACTTTGGCAGGAGGTGTAACAAGATTTCGTATAACAAATGTTTCAAAAACTTTTGCTATATGCCCAACTTCTTTAAGCATTAAAGGTGATGTATGGTCCTCCCAAGCAGATCCTGGAAATGTTGTTAGTTGTTTTAATGTAGGTCTTTCCTTTCTACCTCCTGTTACACAAGACCTGAATTTGTCAGGAATTTTCTTTTGTGGAAGATTGGAGTCAAATCAGATTAAAGAAGCCAGTAGAGAAATTAGCATCGATTTAAGTTCCATAAATCCAGCTACTAATCCAGTTCTAGTATCATATAAAGTATTTGTTGACAATGGAAATGGTTCATTTAATGAAACAGAAGAATTAATCGTAAGTTCTCGTAGTAAAACTGGAATTTCTGTTTACGCTGGTAATAATTATACCTCGGATCGAATTGACTATCTTCCTTATTCTAATTCAAATCCCTTTGCTAGTCGGGCAGTGTGGGTTGAAGCAACAGCTACCACGGGAACGGGAACATTTAATCGTATACTTAGGCTTGAAAATTCATGTAGTGCACTTCCCGTCCATTTCAAATCAATTACAGCAGCACGCAACAAAGAAAGAGTGGCTATTAAATGGGAAACTGCAAGCGAAAGCAACAACCGTGGTTTTAATGTGCAACGCAATACAGGCAGTGAGTGGAAAACAATCGCATTTGTTTTCTCACAAGCAGATGGAGGAAACAGTTCTTCTACACTTGCTTACGAATACAATGATGTAAACACGGCAAAAGGTGTATCTCAATACCGTGTGCAGCAAGTTGACATTGATGGTAAAGCATCTTTCAGCGAAATTCGTTCAGTACGTGGCGAGACCATGAAGAAAAGTGTAATTGCCTTCCCAAACCCAAGCCTGGATGGTAAAGTAAACCTTGTACTGGAAGACAATTCAGCAAAAACGGTGATCGTGAGTGATATGAGCGGAAGAATTGTAAAGCAATACAAAAACATCACAACCAACAATCTTACAATCGACATGCTGCAAAGCGGTATGTACAGTATTCAAGTAACCGACCTTTCCACTGCAGAAGTATCTGTAGAAAAAGTGGTCATTAAGAAGCGATAGTTTAAGGTCGATTAGCTCTAAAACAGGGATGGTCTTTTGACCATCCCTCATTTTTTTATTTCCTGGTAGGAATTTCTAAAAGTTCAACTTCAAAAAGCAATACAGATCCCGGGGGAATATTGCCCATATCATTTGTACCGTAAGCCAATTGGTGGGGTATAAATAATTTATATTTAGATCCTACAGACATTAATTGCAAAGCTTCCGTCCAACCTTTTATAACACCACCAACTGCAAATGTTATTGGTTGTCCTCTCTTATACGAATTATCAAATTCAGTTCCGTCAATTAAGGTTCCTGCATAATGACAAGTAACACTATCGGTTGCTGTTGGTTTTGGTCCTTTTCCTTCAACAACAACTTCATATTGCAAGCCCGATGCTGTGGTTTTTATTCCTGGTTTGGTTTTATTCTTGGCTAAAAACTTTTCACCGGTTACAATATTTGGTTTTGCTTTCGATTCAGAAGCCTGGTTCATGCTACGCATCATTACACTGTTTGCTTCGTTATCATCCAGCAAAGATTTTTTTCCTGATAAAATATCATTGATGGCTTTAGAAACCAAAGACGCATTCAATTGCCTTAAACCTTGTTGTTTGTAAAAATTAGCAACACTCACACCGATTGCATAACTCGCAGAATCAGTAAGGTTTTTTAATGGGTTAACTGGCTTAGTTGCTGATTTGGCAGGTACAGGTTTTTTAGCGGGTACAGTTTTCTTTTGTGCAAAAGCACAAACACTCGAAAACAAAATAGCTACAGTAAGAAATCTTTTCATGAATAAATTATTATATGAACAAAAATAACGGATACTATGTCTGCCTGATGCAGTGAACATTTAATTTAGCAAATGCTTCAGGCATCCGTGCAATTATATCGAAACGCATTCAGTGGCATTTCAAAGCCTGTATGGTTACTATCATTGGTAATGTTAGTCAACCGGAGTGGCACTATGGTGATACCTTTTTTAACGGTTTATTTAACAGGAAGAGGCTATACTTTAACGCAAGCAGGTCTTGTAATGGCGGCATTTGGTGTTGGTTCTATTTTCGGCAGCTTCCTGGGAGGAAAACTTACAGATCGTTTTGGATTTTTCTGGGTGCAGGTAGTAAGTTTATTATTGAATGGCGTTCTATTTATAGTGCTGGCTTACATGCATACTTTATTGCAAATAAGCATTTGCATTTTTACATTAAGCAGTCTTGGCGAGGCTTTTCGACCGGCAAACGCAGCGGCAATTGCATTTTACAGCAATGACAGCAACAGGACAAGGTGTTATTCTTTAAACCGCCTCGCTATTAATTTGGGATGGGCCATTGGACCTGCAGTTGGTGGCATTTTAGCAAGCATAAATTATAATCTTCTTTTTTGGGCAGATGGCATTACATGTATGGTTGCTGCAGCTTTGCTATATTTATTTCTTTCTTCAGAAAAGATTGCAAGTGATTCAACTGAAACAACAACATCACTTTCAAATAACAATTCTCCCTACAAGGATAAGTTTTTTTTATGGGGGATGTTTTTTTTACTCTTTATTGGTTTTTGTTTTTTTCAACTGTTTAGTATTATCCCTGTTTTTTACAAAGAAGAAGTGGGACTAAGCGAAGCCATCATTGGAATTATTTTGGCCAGCAACGGATTAATTATTGCTTTGGTTGAAATGATACTTGTTTATAAATTAGAAAAGAAAGGACTTACCATGCATTACATGGTGTATGGGAGCTTACTAATTGCAACTTCATTTTTATTATTGGCAATTGCCCCGGTTTTTGCCCTGGTAATGCTTAGTATGTTGGTGATAACCTTTGGAGAAATGTTGCTCTTTCCTTTCACTAATGATTTTTGGGTTACACGAACCAATAACTTTAACCGCGGGCAATATGCCGCTGTTTATACAATGACCTTTGCACTTTCGCATGTTTTAGCACCATTGTTTTCTTCCAGGATTGCTATGAATATTGGCTTTTCCGGGTTGTTTTTTATAGATTTTGGTCTTTGCATGTTTGCTGCAGTTGGTTTTATTTGGTTAAGAAAAAAAATAGTACATGAACAATTTTAATCGCATCATACAAATACGCTGGTCAGACCTTGATCCTAATTTTCATTTACGTCATTCGGTATATTATGATTGGGGTGCTTTTTGCAGGGTAGAATTTCTAAACGAATATGGTTTGACAGCAGATGTCATGCAGCAACTTCGTTTCGGTCCAATATTATTTCGCGAAGAATGTGTCTTTCGAAAAGAGATCCGTTCAGGCGATGTAGTAACAATCAATTTAAAATTGATTCGTGCAAGAAAAGACTTTTCGAGGTGGAGCATACAACATCACATTACTAAAAATGAAAGCGTTCTTTCTGCCGTACTTACCGTTGATGGCGCATGGATGAATGTTGTAGAGCGAAAGTTGGCTTCGCCACCAGAAAAAGTATTCGAAGTTTTTGATAAAATGCCGAAAGATGAAAAATTTGAATGGTTGAATTGATCATTCATTAAGATGGCGCACTTGTGCAGGAAAATTATTAAAATGCGCATTTAACAAGGTGCGTATATAACTGTTTTCTTTATAAGGCTGAATGTATTCGGCAATAGCTGTTTGCGAAATGTTGTCGAAATTTTTAGGTAAATAACCCATTCCAAAAAAGCTACCATTTACAACCAGTATACACGATTGCTCTTCTTTTTTTAAGCCTTTATCCAAAACAATGTAAGATGGTCTTTTGGTTAAAGATGCAATGGCACTTAATACTCTTTCATTATAAAGTTTTGGGCTTTCCTCTTTTTCGCAGGCACCGTTGCAATGTTCTTCAATTATTCCCTGGCATTTATCTGTAGATGTTTGCATAAAACAAAGCTTAGGACATAAAGAAAATTCGGTCATTAGCTTTCGTAAAACACCATGTCCATCAACCTTGTAGTGAAATGTATAAATCGGATTGGAACTTTTTCTTTTCTTTTCAATAGCTAAACGCATGTAGCCATTCTGGTCTTCGTAAACAAAAATTCCAAAAACATCCTCTGCTCTTTTTTGCGAAGTATTAAAGGAAGGCCACAATCTTTTTATTTCAGTGGATTCTAAAATTGCAGCCATTAGTTCCGTTGCCGTTGATAAGAAACTAATACCATGCACATGGCGCACAAAATTTTGTTTCTGCTTGCTATCGGAGTTATTGCTAAAGTGGCTGTTGACGCGGGTTTTAATGTTTTTTGCCTTGCCAACATAAACAACCTTGCCTTTGCTGTCATGAAAATAATAAACACCCGGCGTGGAAGGAAGTTGTAAGAAATGATCTTTGGGAACGTTTGGTGGAAGTGTTTGTTCCTTCGAATTGCGTTTGAGGCTATTAATAATACACTCACTTTTATCATTCTGTAAAAGCAGTTTAAATAGAGTAACAGTAGCCAACGCATCTCCACCGGCCCTATGCCTGTTGTTTAATTCAATGCCTAATGACTGGCATAAGTTTCCAAGACTGTAAGATGGAAAGCCCGGGAAGATTTGTCTCGATAACCTTACGGTACAGAGTTTTTTTGTGTTCAGTGTATAACCAAAAAATGCTAAATGATTTTTAATGAAAGAGTAATCAAAGTTTACATTATGCGCAATAAAAATGTTGCCTTGTAAAATGGTAAATACCTTTTCTGCTACCTCCTCAAAGTAAGGTGCATTTTCAACCATCTCGTTTGTAATGCCTGTAAACGCTTGTATATATTTCGGTATATGTTGGCCCGGGTTAACCAGGGTTTCAAATTCTTCAACTATTGTATTGCCATCAAAAATTTGAATAGAAAGTTCTATAATGCCATTTGCAGCCGCATATCCTCCTGTCGTTTCAATATCCACAATGGCGTACATCTAATAAACTATTTTTGATCAAATTGGAAAGGCCCCGAAGGTCTAAAAAATTTAGCAATGCAACAACCTTTTGACAAATTTTTAATGTTTCGCAACCGGCTTGAAAAAGTATACAGGCATTTAAGCAAACAGGCAAAGCGGCAAGGCGTTACTTGTTACCGGGTCTATGATCATGACATTCCGGAATTTCCATTTTTGATAGAAATTTATGAAACACGCATTTACGTTGCGGAATACAAACGTCACCACGAGTTATCCGATAATGCGCATGAGCAATGGTGGGAGGGTTCGAAAGAAATTATTTCGGAAATAACAGGCATTAGTAAAGAAAATATTTTTCAAAAATTAAGGAAGCGTAAAGAAAGCAGGCTCGATCAATACCAGAAAATAGCAGAAAATAAAAATGAATTTGTCGTAAAAGAAAACGGTTTGCAATTTATTGTAAACCTGAGCGACTATTT
This sequence comes from Chitinophagaceae bacterium, assembly GCA_036676725.1. GTDB lineage: Bacteria > Bacteroidota > Bacteroidia > Chitinophagales > Chitinophagaceae > Flavisolibacter. Next base: position 790 of record JAKFCI010000001.1, on the reverse strand, counting down.
AGATACAGGGCTTTTTTTAGACCATCGCATTACAAGGCAAATGGTAAGAGAGAGTGTAAATGGATTAAGGGTTTTGAATCTATTTTGTTATACCGGCTCTTTTTCTGTTTATGCAATTGCGGGCGGCGCAAGAAAAGTTACTTCCGTTGATCTTTCTAAAACCTATTTGCAGTGGGCCGAAAGAAATGTGCAATTAAATTTTCCGGGTACTACAAATCATGAAATTGTTCATGCCGATGTTTTGCAATATTTAAAAGAATTGCCAAAGGATAGTTATGACCTGGTTATCATGGATCCGCCAACATTCAGCAACAGTAAACGCATGGATGATTTTTTGGACATACAAAGAGACCATCCAAAATTGATCAATGATTGTTTAAATATCTTAACCAGGGATGGTATACTTTATTTCAGTACAAATTTTAGAAAATTTAAATTGAGTGAAGACAGGTTAAAGGCAACTTCTATAAAAAATATTACTAAGGCAACAACGCCTTTTGATTTTGCCGGCAAACTTCACCGCGAATGTTTCCGGATTATTAAATGAAGTAAGTTTTCTCCTGGAAAATTTTTAATAAACGTAATTAAGGGCTTTTACATCGTTTGTATTAAATGGCCTGTTTGTTCCGCTGCCAATACAAGCAAGCATCCACGAACCCGCGTTGGAACCTGTTGGTGTTCCTGGAATGTGTACGGCGCCTGAAGTTGATTGCCCTTCGTTTGCATAATCGCCGCCGCAACTATATGCACGGTTCATATAATCGGTATGACGGAAGCCGATGCAATGACC